>CAZCAD010000234.1:0-5846 GCA_964496525.1 uncultured Flavobacteriales bacterium
AAGAATTCTCAAAAAAGAAAAATCTCACCTGCCTAGCCGGTAGGCAGGTCAAAAATAACTCTTTTCATAAATAATTGACAGTTTCCGACCAGACACTAAGCAGCAATTTCATAGCAAAAAAATCCCGAAGGTCGTCATAGGCCGGAGGGATTTTTTTAAGTCGGTAGGGATGGAGCGACATGTCGGAGCTCTTGCTGATCGAGCGTAGCGAGCATCAGTAAAGCGACTAGCGACAGCCCGGGCTGCACCGAGGTGAGGAACGAGTCCGAGCGTCAGTCAAGCCCCAAAAAACCTAATTCAGAACAGTAATTTTCCTGGTAATAATTCCTTGAGGAGTGCTGACTTGAATCAGATAAATTCCTTCCCTGAATCCGCTTAGGTCAATTATTTCTTTCGATTTGATCTTGGATATTTTAAAGACGACTTTACCTGTAATATCCAAGATGCTTAATCCGGAATCACTCCCGGCGTTTGAAAGGTTAATATTGATTTTATCCCTTGCCGGATTCGGGTAGATATCGAGCGACATCGGCTTCTCCTCTTCAAAACCGATACCGGAAATCGTAATGCATTCGCTGGTGTCAATACATGTTCCGACTGAAACAATAACGGCATAATTACCGTCTATCGTTGGAAGATAAGACTGGGAGGTTTCTCCCACAATATCCGTGTTCGTTGCACAATCAATCCACTGATAAGAGACACTTACGTCGTCTGAAATCAACACGCCTCCGGTTTGTGTAATGGTCAAGGCAAAAACTGCTGAGCCATCCACTGTGTAAGTACTCATACACGAATCTGAGTTTCCGTAAATATCTACTGCGTAAAGCCAGGCTGTGCCAACTCCGATATCGTCACAAGTAACCGAGATTGGCGTGCTCCAAATAGAATCAATGGTGCAATTATCGGTTGTACCGCCATCCAAATCAGCAGCAGTTATCGTTGCGGTTCCGCTTGCATCCAGCATTATGGTAGGTGAAGCGCAGACGACAGTTGGCGATATGGTGTCGTAGACCGTGACAATCGCGGTGCAAGAATCAAGGCCTGTACCTCCATCTGAGACATACAATTGAACGGGAACTCCCGCTGTTGGGGGCAGATAAGTTGCAAGAGGAAAAGGCACCGCCGCTGCTCCATTGGTTGTCTCACCATCAAGGGCATTGATACCACTAAACGACCAATTTCCAAGAACGAAGGTTGAGCCATCGGGTCCCGTAAAATCATCTCTATAAGTCCAGCCATCCAGATATTCCCAGGGCTCTCCTGTTCCGTCGACGCTTATTTCTCCAAATACATCAACGACGCTGGCGCCTTGGAATAATTCAATCGCATCATCGCCATTAATGTTCGTAGCAAAAGCGTCTGTATATGTCGGTGCGAATCCAAACCAATTGGTGAATTCAGGGACTTCAGTCGCGACATAAATATACGTTCCGGCGGTTACCGCGGCGACGGGAAAAGGAAATTCAACGCCATCCGTTCCTCCACCATTATTAGCAGATCCGATTCCAAACAAACTTAAATCAGCTATATCTTCTCTTGCGTAAAGCTCAACTGCTTTTGGAAGACCTCCCGTTAGAGGACCATCAATAACACCGGTAAGAACCAGGGGAGAACCTCCTCCGCCCGAGCCAATATCGGCGCAGGTAAAGGTTGTTTGGCTGGCAGTATAGCTCACAATCGGGCCGGTGGATCCACCATCGAGATCGGTTGCAGCAATTACAAATATGCCAGAAGCGTCAACGTACACATCGATATTCTGACAAACGGCCACCACTTGTGCATTTAGGTTATTTGCAATAAAAACGAGAGAGAATAGCAGTAGATATTGTTTCATAAGATGCGCGATTAAGGCGATTAACGGGCCTTAAGTTAGGAAAATTACGATTCTTGTTCAAATCGACTTGCAATAAATATATTTTTGGGGACTTTTTGGAATGAGGAATGACCTTGCTTCGAAACGATGCCCTGATTATTGTGATGCCCTGATTTATTATGTAAAAGCGCTCACGGACTCGAGAGATTCGAACGCGAGCGCTTTTAACTTAACCACGACTAAAATCCTTATAAATCAACCTTTAAAACCTACCGCTACAGTCGTATTCGCTGTATCATCAATCAATATGAAATATCCGTTTGCCGGATTATTCTTATACGTATCTAAAAACATTGGTGCAGCACTTTTGAGTTCAATTTGATTAATCGAATTCACTTCTACCTTTTCAGGAGATTCTTCAAAATCCAATGTGTCAAAATTCAATTGACCGATAACCGCAGTCACTTTGACTGGAACAATCGATGAACCATATTGCAATAAATACTTTCTGCTGAGTGATAGTTCTTCTTTACCTAACCAGCATAATTTGGCTGACAGACTCTTGATTCCCTCAATTCGTTCTTTTGCCTGAGTCAGTACATCTCCCCTGGAAATATCGATATCTGTTTCCAACTCAATGGCTACGGATTCACTTTGCCCAACTTTGAGAAGCGGTTCTTTGTACTTGTTTATCGCCTTAATAATGCTGTTTTGCCCGGATGATAAAACAGTGACTTCATCACCCACTTCAAATGATCCGCTTTTTACTTTTCCGGCGTATCCGCGATAATCGTGAAATTCATCGGACTGAGGGCGAATCACGTACTGAACCTGAAATCTGGAATCAACATTTAGACGTTCTTCGAGTTCTAAATTCTCCAGATAATTTAATAGGGTCGGTCCACTGAACCAAGGCGTACGATCAGAAAGGGTAACAACGTTATCACCTTCTTTGGCAGAAATCGGTATGAAGGTCAAATTCTTATCCTCCAATCCAAAATTGCTTTTCAGATGGTTGATCTCATTTTTTATACCTAAGTAGGCTTCTTCATTGAAGTCAACCAAATCAATTTTGTTGATGACAAAAATGATCTCTTTGATTTCCATAATAGAGGCGATGAACAAGTGTCTTTTTGTTTGCTCGATAATTCCCTGTCTTGCGTCAATTAATATGATGAAGACATCAGCGTTAGAAGCTCCTGTGATCATGTTCCTGGTGTACTCTACGTGTCCGGGAGTATCTGCGATAATGTACTTTCGTCCGGGTGTATTAAAATAAATGTGGGCGACATCAATGGTAATCCCCTGCTCTCTTTCGGCAGTTAAGCCATCAGTAATCAGAGATAGATCAATCTCGTCCAATCCTCGCTGTCGCGCCAATTCTTCCAAGTTCTCAATTTTGTCTTTTGACAAGGATTGAGTGTCATATAAAAGACGTCCGATCAATGTACTTTTGCCATCGTCGACGCTTCCTGCTGTTGATATTCTTACAATATTCATTTTTTTCTTTTTGAGAACATAGATGTTAGATATTAGATGATAGACTCTTTGTCCATGCTCTAAAATCTATGCTCTAATATCTCACCTGCCTGGCCGGAAGGCAGGTCAAAAATATCCTACTTCTTTTCGTTTCTCCATTGCGGCTTCTGATCTCTTATCATCGATTCGGGCTCCTCGTTCGGAGATTTCTGCTGCTTCAATTTCCTCGATAACCGAGTCCAGACCCGCTGCATCGGAATCAACCGCTGCGGTACATGTCATGTCACCGACTGTTCGAAAACGAACGGTCATTTCAAAAACTTCTTCATCCTCCTCTTTATTGATAAAATCAGAATCTGACCAAATCATTCCATCTCTTAAAAATACTTGACGCTTATGAGCGAAATAAACTGAAGGTATTTGAATGTTCTCGCGACGGATGTAATTCCACACATCCAATTCTGTCCAATTTGAAATTGGAAAGGCGCGAACATTTTCACCCACATCTATCCGACCATTGAGAATATCAAAGAGCTCGGGTCGTTGACTTCGCGCATTCCACTGTCCAAAATCATCTCGAACCGAGAATACTCTCTCTTTCGCCCTCGCCTTTTCCTCATCCCTTCTGGCTCCTCCAATACAGGCATCAAATCCGTTCTTTTCAATACCATCGAGCAGCGTCACTGTTTGAAGTGCATTCCGACTCGCATACTTTCCTGTCTCTTCTTTTGCCCTATTCGCAGCGATTGAATCCTGAACGTACTCCACGATTAAATTTAGATTCAGGTCTTTTACAAGCTGATCTCGAAATTCAATCGTCTCCGGGAAATTGTGCCCTGTATCGATGTGCATTAATGGAAAAGGAATGGCAGCAGGATAGAACGCCTTTACTGCCAGGTGTACAAGAACTATAGAGTCCTTTCCACCGGAGAACAAAAGCGTCGGCTTGTCAAATTGAGCTGCTACTTCACGCATGATGTAGACTGCCTCGTTTTCTAATTCATCCAAATAATCCATTTTCTATGCTTTATTTGATAGTTTACCTATTATGCTGAAGTTGTCCAACGGATTTTTCCTCGAATAACTTCTGCCAATTCTTGAATATAGAGGAGGCCTTCTAGTCGCTTGGTTTCTTACTCGATTCCATTTAGTTGTGGTCAAGTGTATTTTTTCCATTTTACAAATTATTGGTGTAAACCGCATTCCCTGTTCTCGAGCGCCTTGGTTGGATCAAAATAGTTGAATTCATTTGGTAGATTATGCTCTTTCAAATAAATGTCCAGCTCGGTATCGCTGTAGTGGTAGAACGGGCTCACTTTTAGTATTCCGCCCCATCCAAGACTGAGAATGTCAAGGCTATCTCTTAAGACTGTTTGTCCCTTTCTCAGATTGGTGAACCATACATCCGGCTGATATTTTTTCATCGCTCGGTTAAACGGCTCTAATTTCACTTGCTGTGTAAACTCTTTATGCTGAGGATCGTCAACCGAGGGAATTCCAAATTTGGCATCACGATATGCCACCGTTTGTTTCGGAACAAATAAATCGATATTCAGATCTAACTGATCGATAATTTTATCTGCACAACGGTAGGTGTTCGGAGTGTTATAGCCGGTATCGCACCAAATAACCGCTATGTCTTTTTTCGTTTTTGCACATACATGCAGAATGGCTGCCTCATAAGGACGAAAATTCGTCGTTACGATCGGTCGTTCAGCTTTCGATATAGTCCAATGAGCAATTTGCTCGGGAGACTTATCTCGTAAGATGATATTCAGTTCTTGTATTTTTTCTTCTGTCAACTCCATTTCTTCATTCTGTTTCTTCTTCACAGGTCTTTCTGTGTCTGTTCGTTTCTCGTCCTCATTCTGCCTCAGATGAACTTATTCCAAAATCGCTCGTGCAAATAGTAGAGCAACATTTTGGTGAAAACCTCAATTGATCCTATCGAAAGTGCTATAGAAACCTCTCCGGTTAAGAAGTAAGCAATAAACATTGTATCCAGTGTGCCCACAATCCTCCAGCTAACCGTCTTAAGTAAAGATTTGGCCGCTGAATCTCCTCTTCGGACACCTCGTTTATGCAAAAAAGAATCTATAAACATCTCGCTTTTTTTGGCAAATATACATCTAATCTACCAATTAAGTAGATTATTTGAAAATAATTTTGATAAAAGGTTAATTTGAGCAAGGAAAGGTTGAAGACTTAATAAGAGTTAGTGCAGAACGAGCTACACATTTATGCCTGCCCTGCCTACCGGCCAGGCAGGCCGAAGGTTTACGTGCCGAAGGCGCATGGCAGGCAGGCTTCTTTTTATGCGCTAATTGCGCCTATTCTGCACACTTTATTTCTGAACAGACTAAATGATGTCCGTCAGAGATTTGTTTTCCAAAATGTTCAGCGTCTCATCCCTGACTTCCTCCATGACCCTGTTTAGGCCACATTTTCGGCCACTCTTACATTCCTCACAGGGCTCGTAATAATTGAGGCTAACGCAGGGAATCAGTGCAATGGGCCCATTAAACATTCGAATGACCTCCGCCAGTTTAAC
>CAZCAD010000235.1:0-5821 GCA_964496525.1 uncultured Flavobacteriales bacterium
TTATTTATCATCAATGTAGTTGTAATCACCTTCGTCTTGCTTTTATTCGGTGAGGTCATTCCAAAAATTTATGCCTCCAAACATACGCTTAGAGTTTCATTACTAATGGCACTGCCACTTTATTACACCTCCAAAACGTTCCCATTTAATTTACTAAGAAGAGGATTGGTGGGCGGAACATCGGCATTGAGTAATGCGCTGGGAAAGAAAAAGACTATCGAAGTTTCTACTGATGAGTTGGAACAGGCTCTTGAGCTGACCAAAACTGAAGATGAAGACCACAAAATCCTTGAAGGAATCGTTCAATTTGGGAATAAGGACGTAAAACAAATCATGAAAGCCCGGATGGATGTCGTCGCTTTTGAAGTGGACACTCCATATGATGAGGTGTACAAAACCTTAACTGAATTAAGCTATTCGCGAATTCCTGTTTACAAGGATTCCTTTGATAAAATAGAAGGGATACTTTATGTAAAGGATTTATTACCGCACATCGATGCCCGGGCAGTTTTTAAATGGCAGAAATTAATTCGTGAGCCTTATTTCGTTCCTGAAAACAAAAAAATCGATGACCTGCTAAAAAATTTTCAAGAACAGCGAATGCATTTGGCAATAGTTGTGGATGAATATGGAGGTACATCCGGCATCGTTACCTTAGAAGATATTCTGGAAGAAATCGTCGGAGATATATCAGATGAATTTGATCAAGAGGATCTGGTTTATTCTAAACTGGATAAATTCAATTATGTTTTTGAAGGAAAGACTCCCTTGGTTGACATGTACAGGATCATGGATATTGATGGCGAAGCATTTGAAGAAGCAAAATCCGAATCGGACACTGTCGCCGGCTTTGCCATTGAACAGGCTGGTAAAATATTACTCAAGAACGAGCGGGTAACTTTCCTTAACTATACCTTTATAGTTGAAGCTGCGGACAGTCGAAAAGTGAAACGCCTCAAAGTCACAATAAATCCCGAAGAAGAAATTGATAATGAAGAGAACGATTAGTTCATATTTGGTGATCTTGATGTTATTTCAATTTGGGATGATTTCCTGCAAAGAGGAAAACAACTATTATCCCAAACCGAGAGGCTTTTTAAGGATGGATTTTCCCGAAAGGGAATTCAAAACCTATAGTAGCAACTGTCCGTTTAAATTTGAAATCCCATCCTACTTTGATGTTCTTGAAAAAGAAGGAACATGTAATAAAGACATTTTAATCGAGCGGTTTAATGCGACACTTTTCCTGACCTATTTACCCGTGGATACGAATCTGATGGCTAATATTGAATATTCCAGAAAATTGGCTTACGACCATAATATTCGCGCAGATGCTATTGAAGAGGCCGTTGTCAAAGATTCCGAAAGAAATACATACGGCTTAAAGTATTCGCTTACCGGTGATGCCGCTTCGCTTTACCAATTTTATTTGACTGATAGTGCCGAACATTTTATCCGAGGAGCATTGTATTTTAATTCACCGCCAAACTACGACAGCCTCCGCCCAAGCCTGGAATATATTGTAGACGATATCGATCATTTGATTCAAACGCTTGAATGGACTCACCCTTCTGCAACTGAGTCGAATTCGGTTGGCGAAGATGATGAAATTTCTGATCTTGAGGGCGATTAGCCAATGAATTTATCAAAACCCATACATCTGATTACGGTTGGAAGTTTGTCTCTGAGTGCTTTGGTCCTGATTACTCTACTTATCGCACAATATCTTTCCCAATCCGATTTTGGGCTTCTTACAATAATGATTACCCCACTGATCACGTTTCTTGCGGCATTTGGTGTTTTCTATTTTCTCATTGAGCGCTTCATCTCGGCTAAAATGAAAAATATTTATCGGATTATTTCCAGCCAAAAGTTGGCTGTAGAAAAACGATCTGAGTTCAGCATCAAGGATAATCCGCTTGATCAACTAACAAAAGACACGGCTGAATGGGCAGAAGTTCAAAAATTACAAATTACCAAGCTCGAGGAACAGGCCGAATTCAGAAAAGAGTTTCTGGGTAATCTTGCGCACGAATTAAAAACTCCTGTTTTTAGCATTCAGGGATTTCTGCTTACTTTGCTTGAGGGGGGCCTTGAAGATAAAAACGTCAACCGCCGGTTTTTAGAAAGAGCTTTGGGCGGAGTTGACCGAATATCGACCCTTTTGGAGGATCTGGACGAAATTACCAAATTCGAAACAGAGCTTTTTAATTTAAAGATTAAGCGTTTCGATATTATAGAAGGTGCAAAAGAAGCAATTGGGCAGTTGACCAATAAGGCCGAAAAACGAAACATCAGTCTAACATTTAACAAAGAGTACGCTGCAATATTTGTCAATGCCGATCAGGGAAAAATTGCGCAGGTATTCGCCAATTTAATCTCGAATTCTATCACCTACGGTAATGAAGGAGGAACAACGACCTTACGATTTATTACACTTGATAACAATCAGTTGCTTGTTGAAGTTGCCGATGATGGTCCGGGAATGAACGAAAAACACTTTCCCCGCCTGTTTGAGCGTTTTTACAGAGTTGATAAAAGTCGGGAGAGAAATGTAGGGGGTTCGGGACTTGGTCTGGCTATCGTCAAACACATTGTGGAAGCCCATAATCAAACAATCAATGTCAGAAGTACCGAAGGAGTGGGATCTACCTTTTCTTTTACGCTTGAAAAGGATTAGTGCTTTAATTAGTGCTTCGCAATTATCACAACTGAATAGACTTTGAATTTGGAGTTCGGATTGCTAGCGATTCCGATTCCGCAATCAACAAGACCGGCGTTCCAGTCCTCTATGCCCAACAAATGCTTTCGATGACCTAAGTTCTTATCATACTCATCAATAATTAAATCCTGAATCATTTGAACGCCACTTGAAGTTCCAGCCTGTATTGACTCAAAATAATTATTGGATTTATTCTTTACCCATGATTCATCAAGCTCATAACCGGCTTTGTGGATTAAAATATTGATTCCCTCACCCTTCTTATTTTTATGAGCCATATAATCCAGTTTGGCCATGTCCATGGCTTTTTCCTCCGCCACTTTTGAAAGAATATCATTCCATTTTAAGGCAGGTTGTTTTTTTACTTTCCTAAGGTTAACTCCCATTTCTTCCGAATAATCTTTTGGGCTGCTTCGAACTTTATTCAAATATTCGAAGGCTTCTTTGGCCTCGATCTTCTCCAGTTTAACCACTTCTTCTAAATACCTAAAGGATGTCATTGCAACGTTTATCACAATCAGAAATGATATTATAACTGACAAAATTCTCATTCAGTTCTTTCGTTTGAATCTATAAGACCGCTTATAAAGAAAGTTACCCCGACAAGTCGAGGTAACAATCTTCAAAATTTGTAAGCAACCCTCAAATAGCTATTCAACAAAAATTTGACCATTGAAAACTGCTTCCTCGGCATTGATTTGGTAAACGTAGCGTCCTGATGTTAGTGAGGAAACGTCAAGCAGATAGTAGGGCGATCCATCAAATTTTACCTTGATTAGCTCCTGCCCTATCAGGTTGAAAATTTGGATTTCTCCCTGATAAATATTTTTGTTAAACTGGACACTCAAGTCATCATTTGCCGGATTCGGGTACAAACTAATTTGTGTGAGAGGAATGTTTTCTCCCACTCCCACATCGTCCAATATAGTTGTGAACGTTCCGACGGCAGACCATTCGCTGGTATCTCCGGCACCACAGATTGATCGAACATAGTAATCGTAAGATGTATCATCTGACAAGCCCGACAGGCTCATAGGGTTTGATGTCGTAATTACTGACGTTCCGGTACCTAAAGTAAATCCTCCAATGCCATATTCCACACTCCATTCCGTAGTGCTGTTATTCTCAGTCCAACTAATATCAGCCGAATTAGTCGTGATAAAAGAAGCCATCAAACCGGTAGGAGGCAAACAAGGAATAGCGGGCATTTCACCTGCGAGAATATCGAATCCGTCACATCGCCACGCCCATTCTTTAATGGTCATAGTAGAATGATCCGCGGCAAACCCCATTCTGACCCAAGCGTAGCACTCAGTTCCAGCACTATCGAATCGGAATCCGGCATAGCCGTCATCGTCGCCCAACCAAAATCCTGATAAAATTCCTGCCAATGGTAGAACGTTTATAAACTCGCTGTTGCCACCACCTACGGTCAACCAAGGCCCGGAGCCGCCTATTGGGTCATCTATGTTTAAATCAAAGACTTCGCGTATTCCACCTCCCCCGGGATCTGAGCCCATATAATCGTTTGAAGCAGGACCCGATCCTCCGTCCTGAATGTAACCAAAATCCCATTCTGTATCCGGTGGAACGTACGACACCTTTACGAAGTGATAATCAGTACTTCCATCTCCATCAATGTCAAGGAGATATGTATCTCCTGAAGAATAGGTAACCATTCCGGTAATCACCGTATCCGGGATAACATCGGTATAATAAATCTGTGCCGTTAAACTTCCGTAAGAGAGTAAAACAGTAATTAGTGCATAGAGATTTTTCATTGAGATTAATATTTTTAGTTTGACGTAAAAGTATTTCCTTGGATGCCATAAAATTGCTGATATTCCACCCAGAAAACATTATCCTCCACATTTGTGGATTATATAACGAGAGATTACTTCCCACTAGTGTATCAATTACTAAATTCATTCACTGTTTTCACCTCACTTTTTCCTTTCTACTGCGTTAAAATATTCAATCGTAGCGATGCTATGCTTTCAAATTTTGCCTTGTAAAAAGAAAAAATTAAAGCAAAAACTTAGTAAACCAATTTAGTACTTAACACACTGGTTAAATTCTCGTTCAGATCTGATTCTGCAAACCACTCATCCCAAGAGTAAGGCGATCAGGTTTTTGCTGTTTCCATCTGATCACTTCCATCTGTGTCAACGGCCTGAGTTTTGATCCCAATTCTATCCAAACAATCAATCGCCACGAAAATACTTCTAACATCCTCAAAAATCAAGCGCAGTTTATCGTTTCTCTCATTCATCTTGACATCCGAAGGATTCGTTTGGATGAAATTCAAAACTTGTGTGAAGGTGGTTGACTGATAATAAGGTGAATCCTTCTTAGCCACAAAATATCCGATCATCTTACCTGACTTGATAACTAATTTTTCGAAACCGGTTTTCTTTGCCTGCCACCTTAATCTAACGGAATGAATTAAGGCGTTTACAACATCAGGAATAGCTCCGAAACGATCCATTAATCCGCTTTCAAATTGTTCAAGCGCCTGTTCGCTTTTTGAATTATCCAAATCCTGATAAATCATTAAGCGTTCAGCAACATTATTAATATAGGTGTCAGGAATCAAGAGTTCTAAATCCGTTTCCAGAATACAATCCGTAACGAATTCTCTGCCGTCGATAGTTGGATCCTCGACAAATAGATCTTTAAACTCATTTTCTCTCAATTCCTTGATGGCCTCATTTAAAATCTTTTGATACATCTCAAAACCGATGTCGGTAATAAAACCGGATTGCTCTCCTCCCAGTAAATTTCCTGCTCCTCTTATATCGAGATCGCGCATAGAAATATTAAATCCTGATCCTAAATCTGAAAAATGTGCTACCGCCTCTAACCTCTTTCGTGCGTCTGACGGAAGCAAATGCATTGGAGGAGTGATTAAATAGCAAAAGGCCTTTTTATTCGAACGCCCCACTCTACCTCGCATTTGGTGCAAATCGCTCAAACCGAAATGTTGGGCGTTATTTATGATAATGGTATTTGCATTCGCTACATCTATTCCCGATTCGATAATTGTGGTAGCAACAAGAACATCAAAGTGGCCGTTCATAAAATCCACCATCACACCCT
>CAZCAD010000236.1:0-5815 GCA_964496525.1 uncultured Flavobacteriales bacterium
GCGCTTTGACCGTCTTGGAATATTCACTTACTCGCATGAGGAGGATACTTCAGCCTATTCGCTGGAAGACGATGTTGCGGCTGAGATAAAGCAAGAACGAGCTGATCAAATCATGGATTTACAAGCAGGAATTTCGCATGATTTGAATCAAGAAAAAGTTGGTCAGACTTTAAAGGTCCTTTTTGATAAGAAAGAGTCGAATTATCTAATCGGTCGTTCTGAATTTGATTCGCCCGAGGTAGATAATGAGATCATCATTAAAGACGGGGCTGAAAGTCTGATTGGACAGTTTGCTCAGGTTAAGATCAGCACGGCTGATCACTACGACCTTTACGGGGAAATAATATGACATGGCCTTAAGTGAACCACTTATTACCGAACAATTTTATCACATTTACAACAGAGCAAACGGAGATGAGAAAATGTTCAAGCCGGAAGACTGGGAATTCAGCACTTATCGTCATATTATCTCGACTCAATCCAACAACCGTCTTCATCACGAAATCTTAGGATGGTTTGACGACCTGGACAATTTTCGGTTCTGTCATAATCGATTTCAAGGTATCGATGACATTTGGATTTAATCCACATAAATACGACTACTTAAACAACAAAGAAATCAAGGCAGCAATTCCCTGGATTGCAGTGTGGAGAAGTTGAATGACCAGCAACTCCCAAACGGCAACAAGCCAAACAGCATGTATTTCGGTACCGTCCCACTGAGGGCGGTTCCCGAAAAATACCCAGACCATATACCACAACTGAAGTAGACCTAAAATGCCTCCAATCACCCAGGCGCCTATCCCAAGAACCGGTGAAAATGCCCAGCTCATTAAAAAAGTAATTCCAAGTCCAAGGAGAAAAACAATGATGAGTCCAAGTATCTGTAGACCTTCCCAGCCGTCACTCTTTTCTCCCGCCGACAGCTTCGGAACCCGTACTTTCTCAACATCTGCCAATTCGGGCTCATCTCTCTCATCCGCTACTTCAGGGGTAATATTTTTGTGATTTTCGTGATTTTCGTGGTTTCCTTTAATACCCTCGGTGAATTCCGTCACCGCAAACTCGCCGGCTGTGTTTTTAAGCACGAAATCTCCAACAAATTCTTCTTCGATGAAAACAAGTGAAGAAGTGAACTCTTCATTCTCGTTTAGGGAAACATTTCCTTCCTCAATTTTAGCTTCATCAATGACTTGAGTTATCTGACCTTTTAAAAATTTCTGGCGGTTGAAATTCTGAAAACGATGTGACTTACATGAAGACATTAATATAATACTAAGGAGTAAGAAGATCAGGAATTTAGGTTGAGTTCTCATTTCAAGAATCAAATCCAGGTAGACTTAGCTTTCATCGCTCTCATCCTCACCATCCTCCGTTACATCTTCGTAATCCGTCCACTCAGAATCTTTTTCTTGCTTATCCCTGAATTGATCGAATGGATTCGATCCCTGGTGAAAATTGAAAGTTCCTCCCGAATTTGGTGCCGACATAATCGAATCACCGTTCAAAAGAGAACCTATCACATTTGCAGCTCTGAAAATAATGCTGATCAAGAAAAAGAATGCGATGATCTTAAAAACCCACCCTATGATAGTCGCCTCATATATACTGACGATAGATTCCGTAAACCAAATGATAACCACATTATCCACCATCCACGGCAAGAGCAAACAAGACACAAAATAAATCACAGAACCAAGCAGGAGAAATCGCTCCACCTTGATATCTAAGGGCGGTGTATAAAATCGACCAAACATCGCATTTTTAGCCAATTGACTGATCATTGTGCGGTTTTGTAGTTTCCCCAAAAGATATAGCGCCAATACGATTGCTCCAATCACAACATGACCAACTCCACTCGTCTCGTCATCTCCCGACTGATAGGTCAATATATAATTGGCCGTGACAGAAACCAGAAGAAAATATTTAATAATACGAAGTATATAGACTTCAGATTGCCCACTTTTATTTTCAGGAGGCCGTAGCATTCTCAAAGCAATCATAATCAATCCCCAGATAAATCCGAAAATTGAGAAAATGATCCCCAACACAAATATGAATTTCAGTACCTCCATAATTTAGTCCCTGCAAAATTAGTGCAAATTGGCTCATAGAGTACTTTTTCTGCCAAATAGACTGTCTTTTGCTCGGATTGTGACAATCAGAGCGAAGTTTTTACTCTTGACCACTTCTTAATCTGCCAGTTTGTTTGAACGATGGCCACATGATTGCCCAACGCATCGTGTAAATTGATTTCACATTTTACATAGACCTTGTCCTCATTCTGCAGTGGATTTCTAATTTGATCAGCAAACCATTGGTCATTTGCTTTAAAGGTGGCCGTAACATCTTCTTTCGCCTGGTAAAGATATTTGGCCTCAATTGATTCCATAATCAATCGATATTCCTTCGTACCCAACTTCAATAACAAAAGAAAACCCGAAGCAAACTCAGCCGCCGTTGCCAAACCACACGCATGTATGCTCTTAATGTGATTCAGATTTTTACGTCGGTATGGAATCATACTCTTGACGTAATCATCCGATATCTCGATCAGTTTAATTCGATGAGGTCGATTAAATGGAATAATCCGAGACAGACCAAAATTCAATTTCCTCATTCCAAATTTGGACTCTCGCGCCTTCTTAACGTATGGTTCTAAGTTCATGGTGGTCAGATTTTTGCTCTGTTTATATTAGTTAATCATCTTTTTCTCGCCAAGTAAATTTAATTTCGAGCGAGCGAGCAAATTTCGGTATAATCCTTCGGGAAACAATATTATCTTTGCCCGGCCGGATTTAAAAGATAAACGATGAGAAAAATTGTTGCAATTCTATTGCTTTTTATTGGAGTTCAAACTTCGACCCTGGCGGTTGAAGGAATGTGGATTCCGTCCTTGATTCAGATGTTCCATTCGGATATGGTGACTTATGGATTAAAGCTCACTCCTGAGCAAATTTATTCGACTAATCAATCTAGTCTTAAGGATGCCATCATTCATTTCAACGGCGGCTGTACCGGCGAAATCGTGTCGGATAAGGGGTTAATTCTGACAAATCATCATTGCGGCTTCGACGCGATTCAGAGACATTCTTCATTAGAACATGATTATCTCAAAAATGGATTTTGGGCCAAAACTTTTGATCAGGAGATCGCTTGTCCATGGTTGAGGGTGACATTTGTACGTGAAATCAGAGACGTAACCACAGAGGTTTTGGAAGGAGTCGGTGAAGGAGATTCGCAGAAAATGAACGAGAACATCAAACGATTGGAAGAAGATGCAAAAACCTCAGACAACATTATCGCTTCGATAAAACCGTTCAATCAGGGTAATCAGTATTTTATGTTGATAACAGAAGACTATAATGATATTCGCCTGGTCGGAGCACCACCTGATGCAATAGGAAGATATGGAGGAGATACTGACAATTGGATTTGGCCTCGACACACCGGAGACTTTTCAGTGTTTCGCATTTATGCCAATAAGGAAAATGAGTCTGCAGCCTATTCTGAAGAAAATATTCCGTTCAAACCCGCTCACTCTCTCTCCATTTCTTGCAAGCCAAGACAAGCAGGTGACTTTACAATGATTTATGGCTTTCCCGGAAGAACCTATCAGCACTACGTCTCAGACAAACTTGATTTTTATATTCAAACCGAACGCCCTGCCAGAATAAAAATGAGACAGCAGATGTTGGACATTATCAAACCGGCCATGAATACGGATGCATTAATCAAGATTCAATACGCTTCTAAAGCCGCGAGAATCTCAAACGCCTGGAAAAAATGGATCGGTCAGATCGGTGGCTTGAAAGAACTCCACGCTTTGGAAAAGAAGAGAGAATTTGAAGAAGAATACAGGGCACGAGCCGGAGAACAAACAGCCTGGAAAAGAGATTATTATGACGTGATAGGAGAACTCAATAAATTGCAAAAAGAGAGTGAAAAGTATGAACTCGGACGTTCAATGTTCATCGAATATTTCTTTGTAGGTGCTGAAATTCTGGAGTTTTCCAATAATTTCTATTCCCTCGCATACGAATCAGAAAAGTTGGATGAACAGGGCAAATTGGATGAAACTCTAAAGAAACTTTTAAAGCAAATTGATCGTCACTACAAAAATTATCAAGCCAAAATTGATAAACAGATTCTAATTGAAACAACCCCACTTTATATTGAATATAGCGATGCCGCACTTCTTCCTGAAGAATTAACCCAAAACTGGAATGAGCAAATCGCGGATATTGTCGAAAACTCCCTGTTTTGGGATATCAAGAAGATCAAACCACTTCTTGAAAATTGGGGTAAAAAATCGGCCAAGGCGCTGCAAAAAGATCCTGTAATTTCCTATGCTCACGATCTTTTTATGGCGTACGGAATTAAAGTAGCACCGACTTATTCTCAATTCGGTTTGGCCGAAGATAAATTGATGAAGACTTATGTGGCCGGATTACTTGAAATGTTTCCTGAGAAAAAGATTTGGCCCGATGCGAATTCTACATTGAGAATTGCTTACGGTAAAATCGAAGGTTCATCCCCACATGATGGAATGGTTTATAATCATTACTCCACAATTGATGGAATCATGCAAAAATATGATCCGGAGCATCCCGATTTTCAATTACCGGGGCGGTTCATCGATCTGTACAACGAAGGCGACTTCGGAGAATACGCTCAAGATGGAGAACTCTGGGTTTGCTTCACTGCGTCTAATCATACAACAGGCGGAAATTCAGGAAGTCCGTGTATCGACGCGGATGGAAATTTAATCGGGATCAACTTCGATAGAAGCTGGGAGAGTACAATGAGTGATTTCATGTTTGACGAATCCAGATGTCGAAATATTATCGTGGATATTCGTTATGTACTATGGGTCATCGATAAATACGGCGAGGCGAAACATCTCGTGGACGAGATGAACATTATCAAATAATTGCCGTAAATTTCATCCCGAATGCGTCAACTTAAGCTCCTATTCATATTGACAGGGACTCTGTTCCTTTTGACCGTCTCATGCAAAGATGATCCGGCTCCCTTAGCCGTCGCTGATTTTTATGTAGACGGCGACGGTTGCGCATCTTCATGCAAAGTTCTTTTTTTTGACCAGTCCTTAAACGCCGTGAAATGGCAATGGACATTTGGAAATGGAATTACCTCCAATAATCAGCATGATTCAACGACCTACACATCCAACAATATTTACTCAGTTCAATTGATCGTTTGGAATTCCGATGACGTTGGTGATACTATCTCAAAATATGTGACTATCTACTAATTCTAGGTATAAACACCTATTGTTTTTCCATTTTTTTTTTTTACCTTGCATCTAAATCGTTGGAAATTAAAGATACTCCAGCATTTCAACCTTTAATCTAAAACCTATAAATCATGAAAAAATTCCAGACATTTCGTGTCTCGGTCACGATCCTTCTACTCAGTTTGTTGTCAGCCCATAGCAGTTTTAGCCAGGGGAACAACTGGAAAATCACAGGTAATAATAATATTAACTCGGCACACTTTTTAGGTAGCACCAATGATGCTACCTTGTATTTTAGAGCAAATAACCAGGAGTGGTTTAGCATTTCCCCCTCAGGATCCTACAAGTTTAACTCACTCAACGGTTCCGGATCAGGACTATTTCTACTCGACGATCTTGGAATCGCATCAAGACTCAACTTTACCGGCTCATCTTCTGATGTGCTAACCGGTAGTGGTTCGTTTTCGTCTCTCTCCGGTATGACCGGCTGGACACTAAACGCGCCAAATTTAACAACGACTTATAATGTTGGGATTGGAATAGATCCTTTTTATCCAT
>CAZCAD010000237.1:0-5801 GCA_964496525.1 uncultured Flavobacteriales bacterium
CCCGGATTATACAAAACGGGGTCTCCATTTACCGAACGTGTCACTCTTCCCCATCCGGTAAAAATAAATGCCGATTCATCCGCGGTTTGTATCACCGAAATTGCTCCCTCGTTCCCAAAGAGATACTCTCTGCACCAAATCATATTACCATTTAAATCATAGCGCGCAAGTACGGAAAGCTTTGAAGAAATGGTTTCACCATCAAGAGCAGGTCGACCGCAAAGAGGAACAGAACTTCCAAGTTTATCAAGATTTGAACAACCACCGAATAAGGATTCCTTGATCTCAATGTCGAGCCAAGTTGCAAATCCACATACGATATAACCGGTATGAATGTCACTTTCATAGACATTCTGAATATCATACCACCAATCCTCACCGGATTCATCAAATGTTAAAAAACCTCCAGGGTCAAGACCGGTAATAATAGCACCGTCTACTATATCCGCTGGAATATCGTGATGTTTCCATGCCACATCCGGACCTTGGAGTTGAGCATTAGAAATTACAGAAAAGAATAGAACTGCGAGAATCGCTAATTGAGATTTCATGAGTTAATGATTTTAAGTTGATTGAAGAGCAAGAAGATAACAAAAAAATTTTAAACCTCAGCGCAATTAGTCGATTGATTATGAATGGACTAGACCTTTAGATCAATATGGTTGAATTGGAAGCCGTCTTAGTGAAAAAAGTGGGTTTGATCTAGAAAAATTATGCAGGAGACGAGAGCCTAAGCCATTATCCTCCAGGGATTCGAATAACAAGTAGCCTTGCCATCCCTGGTAAAGCCAAGAATCGTCATCCCATATTCCTTTGCGAAGTCAATTCCAAGCGAAGAAGGTGCAGAGACGGCCGCTATGATGGGAATTTTTGCCCTGAATGCTTTGGATACAATTTCGTAAGACATTCGGCCTGAAACTGCCAGGGCTTTTGCCTTGGAAAGATTTCCATTTAAGATCAAATCTCCCACCACTTTATCAACAGCATTGTGCCGTCCTATGTCTTCGCGGATGGCCAATAAGTTTCCTTCTTGATCAAATGCAGCGGCTGCGTGAGAGCCTCCTGTTTGAAGAAATTTCTCCTGATTTTCGACCATTATTGCCTGAAAAGCGTGAATGCTATCGATGCTAATTTGCTCTTTTGCTGTTAATTTATCGCCCGAGATTTCCAAATCTTCTAAACTCAGCTTTCCGCAAATTCCACAGGAGGAAACAGATAAAAGGCTGCGACTGCTCATAAAACCCTCGCCCAACTCTTCTTCCGGAATTGTGACGGTTATTTCTTCCACGGCATCGTATTTATTTTTTCTTTCCTCAAATTGAGGTTTCGCATCTGCTTTCAAAACATCCTCAGCATAGAGCAATCCAAATGCCAATTCTTTTTCATCACCCGGCGTTTGCATGACAACCGTGAACGGTTTTCCATTAATAGTGATCTGCAAAGCCTGCTCAACGGTTAAAAGGTCAGCCACATCCATAGCCGAGCCTTTCTCAAATTTTACACCTTCGTATTTTAGAATTGAGCTCATGCTCAGTTATCCCTTTAAAGTAGTCCTCTATTTAAGACAGTCCCGAAATTTTTCCTTCGGCGTTGATGTGCATTCCTTCAGAAGCCGGAGTAGCGGGTAATCCGGGCATGCGCATCATTTTACCAAGAATCGGAATGATAAATCCTGCTCCTGCAGCAAATTCAAATTCTCGCACGGCTACTTTGAAATCTGTCGGCCTGCCAAGGAGCGCATCATTATCCGAAAATGACTTTTGGGTTTTCGCCATGCAGATTGGAAGGTCCTGCATTCCCAGATCCTGGATCTTTTTGAGATCGGTCTCAGCTTGTTTTGAATAGTCAACACCATCAGCGCCATATATTTCCTTAGCGATTGTGGCAATTTTCTCTTTTATCGGATCATTCCAATCATACAATTGTTTGAACTTATTTTTACCTGATTCAATTGATGCGATGACGGCTTCGGCCAATTCAATCGTTCCGTCTCCTCCTTTTCCCCATCCCTCTGAAACTACTGCCGTCACGTCTTTAGCTGCACATCTTTCTTTGATTAATTCAACCTCTGCTTCAGAATCTGATGGGAATGCGTTGATGGCAACCACCGGATTCAAGCCAAATTTTTGCATATTTTCAATGTGCTTCTCCAGATTTTCAATTCCTTTTACCACTCTGTCTGTATCGGGAGTATTGTATTCTTCTTTCGGTGCTCCACCATGATGGCGCAGTGCTCTGATCGTTGCCACAAGTACTACTGCTTTTGGCCTAAGACCTCCGCTGACGCATTTGATGTTGAGGAATTTCTCAGCGCCAAGGTCGGCGCCAAATCCGGCTTCGGTTACGACATATTCGGATAAGGAAAGCCCCATTTTTGTTGCAATAATCGTGTTTGTTCCTTGTGCGATGTTTGCAAAAGGTCCACCATGAATAATCGCGGGGTTTCCCTCCAATGTCTGAACAAGATTTGGTTGGATGGCATCTTTCAATAAAATCGCCATTGCGTTCTCTGCTTTCAGATCTCTTGCGTAAATCGGTTTTTTCTCAATAAGTGTCAGGCCGACATATATATTTCCCAAGCGTTCTTTTAAATCTTCAAAATTTTCGGCCATGCAGAGTATCGCCATCACCTCAGAAGCCGGCGTAATATTAAAGCCGTCTTCCCTGGGAACTCCATTTACGGTTCCGCCTAAACCAATAACGATGTCTCGCAGAGCACGGTCATTCATGTCCATCACACGTTTCCATCCAATGGTTCTTGGATCGATTCCCAGGCTTCTCGTTTTTGACTGAATATTGTTATCAATCAAAGCTGAAAGAAGATTGTTTGCTTTTTCAATTGCCGCAAAGTCTCCCGTAAAATGAAGGTTAATATCTTCCATTGGTACGACTTGCGAATATCCACCACCTGCGGCACCTCCTTTGATTCCAAACACAGGTCCTAAAGATGGTTCGCGAAGAACAACGGTCGTTTGTTTCCTCAACTTATTCATTCCTTCTGTCAAACCAATTGAAATCGTGGTCTTTCCTTCTCCGGCCGGAGTAGGAGTGAGGGCAGTTACTAAAATCAAATTATTCGCATTGATTTTATCCTGATCAATCAGGCTCAATGGGATTTTTGCCTTATACTTTCCGTACAACTCCAAATCATCTTCCGAAATACCAATTTTCTCAGCGATGGTTTTGATGTGAGTCATTTCCGCAGCCTGCGCGATCTCTATATCCGTCATTACTTTCGTCTCCATGTCTATCAAAAATTTAGGTCCTGATGATCAAAAATATCAGGATGCTGACCCATTGCGTCAGCGGGCGATGAAGATAGCAATTTTTTATGTGTTGAGCGTCAAAGGAGAGGCTGCCACCTGAAGGTGTGAGTTT
Source organism: uncultured Flavobacteriales bacterium (assembly GCA_964496525.1). Lineage (GTDB taxonomy): Bacteria > Bacteroidota > Bacteroidia > Flavobacteriales_D > Crocinitomicaceae > JAKSBJ01. The sequence continues at coordinate 3,379 of CAZCAD010000237.1, forward strand.
ACAGAAATCGTTTGAGTTGAAGGACTTTTTTACCACAAAGGACACGGAGATCATCTCGTTATCACTCGATGATGAAACCTCAAAGTTCACAGAGAAGTCACCTATTTGTCTATTGTTAAGACAATCACTCAAACGAAATAAGGACAGTATTGTTATTTGGATGGAAGAATCATGCAAAATCTCTTTGTGCCCTTTGTGCAAACCTTTGTGAGCTTTGTGGTTAAGAGAATTAACCCATCAGACCTTCAAACTCTTCATTGCCTCTTCAAACAACGGAAGCGCAGCATCAAAGACCGTTTTCCCACCATTTGACTGAAGTGTAAAGCGGTAAATTCTATCGCCTTTGCCAAAATAATAAGTCTTGGTAAAGGTGTGCTTTCCAAATAGATCATAATAGGTTGTGGCCCACTTCATGCTCATGCCAGCTACGAGGGCGGAACCGGATTCTTTTAAATCCTGAGCATCCTGACCAAAACGTTTTTTTTGCGAATCCCAGGCCTTGGAGGCTCCGCTGCCATTGACGCCGTTGACTTCTTCTTTCGTCGAAGGGTAAACAGCTAAAGCGATAATCGTCACAATTTCGGCATCGGTATTGTAGAGTCTTGCTTTTTGAATTTCATTATTTGACCAGGCGGGTTGTTGTTTCCAACCATCCGGAAAATTAATGTTCAGATTATACGTTGAATTATTATAAGAATTTTGGGCGACGACATTGCCCGTAAGTATTAAAGCAGAGGCGAATAGCAGAAGGAATCTCATTTTAAAATTTTTTAGAAAGATACAAAATTACAATCAGGCGTTTTGCAAATATCGGGCCGAATTAAATGTCTTTGACAAGTAATTCATTTCTACGATTCAGTTGATGCAGACGTTCAATTTCGTCGCTATCCTCTTGCGAATAAATTATTTCATCCGTAGCGATATCAAGTGGTTTTGATTCGCCATAGCCCTTATAAGAAAGTCGAGACGGGAGAATGTCAAATCTATCGATCAACAGTTCGAAAACGCATTTTGCTCTCTTGTCGGAGAGAGCGATATTATATTCATCATTGCCACGGCTATCTGTGAAGTTGCCGATTTCAAGCTTCATTTCGGGATAATTTTTCATGAATTCGGCGATCGCTTTGACGCTGTCAACGCTTTCGGGGCGTATTGCAGTTTTTCCAAAATCATACTCAATTTGCGGAGCTTTGATCCTGTCTCCAATCTGAAAGACTGTGTCCTTAAGAGTTTTGAAGTTTTCCAATGAATTTTGCGCCTGTGCCTGCTGACAAACGAAAAAGGCAGCTATCAAATATGTTCGACGATACCGTAAGATCAAGCCTTGACAATCTTAAGAACGACCTTTTGACTGCCGACTCCACCATCCAGTGCGGCCATTTCGACTAAGCCCATAGGTGAAAGGCGCTTTGGCGAGATATCATGAACGAGAACCAGTCGATCATAAATACTTTTTGTGCGTTTTTGGCAAAGATCAGCCGCAGTGGTTCCGCTTATTTTTTCACCGGTGTAGCATCGGATTTCGATTCGTATTTTTCGATGCGATTCCAGGAAATTAGAGATTCGCTTCACCATCTCGTATTTATCCGGAAGAATTTTGGTTGCGCCGAGGTGGTACATTTGTCCACTCATTATTATTTCATCTCCTATCTTGTAGGAAGATTCATCAAGTGACTTAAATTCCTGAGCATTCACATAATTCAGTGAGGAGGCCAGTATAAGAAATAGAATTGATCGTTTCATATCGTTTGGTTCGGACTATTTAGTGTCTGGTCGGAAACTCTACAAAATTAGAAAAGTTTCTTTTTGCGATATTTTCATTTTCCTCAAATTCTTGATACTTAGGCATCAAGAATTCTCAAAAAAGAAAAATCTCACCTGCCTAGCCGGTAGGCAGGTCAAAAACAACTCTTTTCATAAAAATTGACAGTTTCCGACCAGACACTTTTTAGAAATCCCATTGTACCTACTACAAATTACAAAATTCAGCGCACATCATTCATTAGGGGGAGTTGTTTTCTTTTTCTTGTGACTCCAATCGAAGGTATACATAACACCCGGCATAGCCACATGATAAGTCAGTTCACTAACAAAATATCGATATTTAACGAAGGGTTGGATTCAGACCGTTTTTTAGGACGAATTGTTTTGAAACCTAATTTCGTCAAGGCTATTCTATTACACCTCCGCCAATACTAATGATGCCATAATCAGGAGACTCAGTGCTCTGATCAATCAACACACTGTTGTGATATATAGACAGGTAGAACGTATCAATATCATTTGAATGAGTGAGCCAAATCCAGTAGTCAAAACCACTTTTGCAATAGGAGAAAGATTCTGAAAACGGGAGCGTCGGCAGATCATATACCTCGACGTGTTCGCCGTTGGATTTGCCATTGTTTACACCAATTTCGATTGAT
>CAZCAD010000238.1:0-768 GCA_964496525.1 uncultured Flavobacteriales bacterium
GATTGTGCAGGCTTGGGTGGTGGCAGCACAACCATCGAAGGATTAATTCCTAACCCTTCTTTTGAAGATATGTCGTGCTGTCCAACAGGTTTCGGACAGTTATCATGTGCTGACACTTGGATACAGGCTTCGCCGGCTACTTCAGATTATTGGAACCTCTGCGGATGGGCAACAACAACAATTTTTACCGACGCTTCGATTCCACTGCCGGGAGACCCGGGTGACGCAGGATGGGGTGGATTCATTAGCGGATATACCGGTTCAGCGACTTATAACGAAATGATTGGTGCCTGTTTGACCTCACCAATGCTTGGTGGGACTGCATATATATTGAACTTCTGGATGGCAAAGGCAGACGGTAGCCCCGATTTAAATTTCACCATTTATGGAACACCGACTTGCACTGATCTACCGTGGAGTGATTTCGAATGCCCGATAGGAGAAGGATCCTGGACGGTTCTTGGAACTACACCGGTAAATTTCCCAACTGAGGGAGATTGGTATGAGGTTACTTTGGCGTTCACACCGACGGTTGACATTTATGCAGTTGCTCTTGGTGGAGCATGTACAACTCCTCCCGTTCCCGGTGGTGATACCTACAATTATTACTATATCGATGAATTAACTTTGATTGATTCTGCCACGTTTGCAAGTGGTGATATCACGGAATCAGGAAACTGGTGTAACGGTGATTTGCAATTGACTTCTAATATAGACACAATCGGTTGGACAGTTCAATGGTATTTAGAAGGAGTTGCATTAGCCGGT
>CAZCAD010000238.1:793-5791 GCA_964496525.1 uncultured Flavobacteriales bacterium
ATGCCCTACGGTCCCGGAGTTTACTCAGCTGTTTATACGGTTGGAACTGAATGTGACGAAGCCAGCTGGACTGTGACCATTCCTGCCGATCCCGTTGCGGACTTTACGACAACTGATATTTGTTTTCCTAATGATGCCAGCTTTACAGATAATTCAACTATTACCTCGGGCAGTATAATAAATTGGGATTGGGACTTTACAACCGGTACTTCAACAGTGCAGAATCCGACTTATACTTTTGGTTCCAGCGGAACATATAATGTGACCCTCACCGTAACCACTAACGATGGTTGTACAGACGATACAACCGTAGCCATTACCTTATTCCCCGACCCAACAGCCGATTTTGAATTTGAGATTAACGGTGAATCTTCTGCTGATGGATTAACGGGAGGATGCTGGTTAAATGCTGTTGACTTTCTTGATGGTTCATTTGTGGGATCACCGGGAATAATTACCAGCTGGTCCTGGAACTTTGGAGCAGGGGAGGGAACATCCACCGATCCAAATCCGACTTATAACTATACAACATTCGGATCATTCACAATTACGCTGACAGTGACAACTGCAGATGGATGTACGCACACCTTTACAATGCCTATTGTAATGACAGACTCTCCGGATGTTACAATCATCCAAAACGATCCGACTTGCTTTGGATTCTCAGACGGATCATTTACGGTATTAATATCCGGAGGATCCGGTGGAGCAGGAGCGACATTTGTTATTATGGACGCTTCCTCTACCGTGATAAATGTTGGTGGATCGAATGCAGTTAACTCATTGGTATCAGGAACCTATACCTGGGACGTTACCGACGGAGGCTGTTCAGCTACCGGAACGGTCGTCATCACCGATCCGCTTCCAATGGTGATCAACCTTGATATCACAAACGTTCTTTGTAACGGAGACCTTACAGGAGGCGTTGCAATTGATACAGTGAACAACCACCAGGGATCTTTTAGCGATATTTCTTATGTCTGGTCTTCAGGACCTCCGGGTGGACTTGGCATCACCTCGGTAACAGGATTACCTGCCGGACAATACACCCTGGATCTGACAGACAGTGAAGGATGTGCGCAGTCAATCGACTTTATGATTTTAGAGCCAACACCACTTGTTTTCTCAGAAATTGGCTACGAGCCTGCTTACTGCCGACTGTACGATTACCAAAGCGGTAACGGACAAGTTTATGCAGCAGCAACGGGAGGAGTTCCTTCTTACAGCTATCTGTGGACAGAAGAAGGATCCGTACCACTGAACACATCCATCAATACCACCTGGGGAGCATTGAACCCCGGAAACTATACGATGGTAGTAACGGATAACAACGGATGTATCCTGACTCAGACAGTATCAGTTGATTCAGTCAACCCAACGGCGGTATTTGATATCACATCATTACAGCTCAACGGAAACCTTGAGGGAACCGCCGAGGTTTGCTTAGAGGCGGTCAATAACTCACTTTACTTTGCAAACCCGCTCAACCCAATAGCCGACACTTCTTTCTGGATAAGCTTTGATCATCCAAATGACCCTTACACTTTGTATCAAGATGATGATTTCTATACTGTCTTTGATACCTGCTACAGCGAGGGCGGAGAGTACCTGGTTTGCCTAAAAATCCAGAACAAGAATGGATGTGAGGATGAGATTTGTCAACTGATTACGGTTTACGATGCACTGGAATTAACTGCACCAAATATCTTTACACCGAACGGCGATGGGGTCAACGATGTATTCACTTTTGAATTCCTTCAAAAAGGGGTTTCAACTTTCAATTGTGTCATTGTCAACCGATGGGGAGTGAAGATGGGAGAGATCGATGATATTTACACCGGTTGGGACGGAACAGACCGTTCAGGATCCAAGTGCAGAGACGGTGTTTACTTCTATGTCTATTCAGGAACTGCAGAAAACGGAGAGCCGTTTGAAGGACAGGGAACGATACAGATTGTCGCTTCGAAAAAATAGAAGAATCACAGAATAAAATCTTAAAGGAGGCGCGGTAGATACTGCGCCTCTTTTGTTTTAACATTGTCATCCTGAAGGAGCGCAGCGACGTTCAGGATCTTTTTGAACATACTTCGCGATAAGTTTAAAAAGATCCCGCAAGAGCTATAGCTACCGCCAGAGTCATGATCTATCCTCGGAGCGGGTACACACAGGACACCACCTTCCGTGGTAGTGGACCGACTTCCGATTATGAATAAAGGTGGAAATCAATCTTGGTATAAACTACTGCTCAATCTCCAATAGAATGTTACTTCGCCTTCACCATCTTCTTCGTCAACACAACTCCACCGTCAGTTACCAAAGTGTAAGAGTAAATCCCTGAACTCAAATCTTCTCCAAATACATTTATTTGGCCTTGACCTCTTGTAGAAATATCCACTGAATTGATTAAAGATCCTTTGGCATTATAAAACAACATTTGCGCTTTTTGAACTTCATCGGGAATGGAGTAGGTGATGGTCGTTTTCTCTGCAAATGGATTTGGAACGTTTTGATTGAGGACGACATTTTGAACGTCTTTCAGTTCCACATCAATTTGTTGCGCTTTTGAATCGTCATTGTCAGTACCGTCATCTCCACCTCCTAAAAATTGGCTTTTTGGCTTGGGTACACATTTGCAGTTTTCGAGATCCGCAACTCTGTTAAGCAAATCAACAAGAAGTGAATCCTGAGTGGCGTTTACTTCTTCCAAAGAATCTGCACGTGCCTCAAGGCTATCAACTAATTTATGAGTGTTCTGAGCGTCTGCTATTAATATTGCCGTAAAGCCATTATAGTCCATCCCTTTAATTATAAAAGCAGGTGTAATTTCTGCGCCAGTACTGTCTAATACCGACGGAAAGGTGATGTCCTTTACAAATCCAGATGGTAATAGAGTTTCTACTTCTTGAGAAATAAGCCCAAATTGAAGACCTTCCGGTAGATTTAGCTCCTCAAAATCCGCAGTATTTAAAGTAAATGTTACAGGATTAAGGTTGTCAATAACGAAAGAGGCAGTATCTCCCGCGATGGGTGTAATATTTTCTTTAATGTTTTCATCAGAAGGAAGAAAAACGGTTCCGGCCATAACGTCGCCTACAAAGAATCCAGCCCAATTCGTTGCTGCTCCGCTTGCACTACCATAGATGCCATAGTTAACACTGCCAATACCTGTTGCATCCCCCGTAACCCCAAAATTCTCAGAACCGGGATCGGTGCCAACCGCTCCTCCACCCACACCCTTATTCTGGAGTGCCGCACCAAGGCCATCAAAACGAGCACCTGCATTTGATATCGCTATGGTACTTGTATTAAATGCACTACCAACCACTGCAACATTGGCCGCAGGTCCACCAGCCGCGGTAGAAAAGACACCAACATTAAAAAAACCTATATTATCGGTTGCTCTTGCCCGAACAGCTGTGGATAAAATGTTGTCACAATTTTCAATAACTCCCTCAACTCCGGAAATAATAAATGAGGTACTTGTGGTGATGCCGCTTGTTGTTCCGTGTATTGCGATATCGTCCGAAACATTGTCTACACTAAACTTGGCCGGTCTAAACTCACCACAATCATAACCAATACTCACTCTGTTAATACCGGCGGTGGTTGCCGAAGCCCCATCCTCAAAATAAACCGCAAAATCATTCAAACCAACCCGATTATCAGCGGTTAAATCACCTAAAGGAGCATCGGTACAAAGTGCGCCCAACGTTCCGCCGGTGGCATCAGGAACGTAAACGATGTCACCATCTGTATTTAGCGCCAAAACACCCGGCCCCAGGTTGATTAGGTCAGGCGTGGAAGCAGAAGTCAGGTCTCTAAAACGCACGCCACTAAGTCCTGTTCCGCCGGCTGTATTTGCAGTGGAAAAAGTGCCGGTAACGCTTTCGTTTATTTCAAGACTGTTTCCCGGGCCCGGAAAAATATCAGAAAGACCGATTCCAACCTCGACATTATTATTACCTAAGATCATGTCATTGATAGCTATCGGCTGTGCTTGAAATCCAAAGGCAGCAGAGTTCGACAGTGTAAATGCTGCATCCCCACTAAAGGCACCAACGTAGGTGTTTGACCCACCCAATTGGTTTAGCCCACTTTCACGACCGATAAATACGTTTTGAGTACCCGTTAAGTTGGATTGACCCGAAAATTGACCCATGAAAATGTTAAAGTTGCTAGAAGTATTAAGACCCGCTTGATTCCCAAAGAATATATTCTCACTACCATTTGCTAGGTTTAATCCTGCTTCAAGTCCTGCGATAATATTTCTGGCTCCGTTGTCAATAAGTCTGCCGGCTGATCTGCCAAACAATATATTGTCAGCGCCATTATTGATGCTTTGACCTGCCTCGAATCACCCAATTACATTTGCATTTCCACCCTGAATGAACTCGCCGGCTGATACACCAAGCAGAACATTTCGGATACCAGTAGTCAAATCATGACCGGCATCATGCCCTACGTGTGTGTTCTGACTTCCGGTGGAAGCAGCTGTAAAATGCACGGTTTGGCTTCCAATGTACGTATTAAAACTGCCTGATAAATTGCCCGAACCTGCCTGATCTCCATAGAAGGAATTACAATTACCACTTACAGTTAACCAAGCAGCTCTATTACCTACAAAAGTATTCCTGGAACCACCTACCAATACTTGGGCAGCCTGATAACCAACAAATGTGTTAAAATCTTCCGTTGTGTTGCTTTCTCCTGCTTCAAAGCCAATCATAACATTATGTCCGCCTGAGGTGTTTGAATTTCCGCTATTTGTACCCACGAAGGTATTCTGCTGAAAGGATGTTGAGTTATCAAAACTGAAACCTGAACCCACTCCTACAAACAGGTTGCCATTATTCTTAATTTGTAAAACTGCATCAGTATTAATCCGATAACCGGTGTTGGGGATGAAAATATTATCCGAAATGTTCAGCTGGCCGTCAACATCAAGACGGAACAGAGGTACATAATCGTCCCCGATTCCAACAAATCCCGCCGTTGGAC
>CAZCAD010000239.1:0-5789 GCA_964496525.1 uncultured Flavobacteriales bacterium
CAATAATGACGGACAGTTCGGCTTTGTAATAGATTTAGCTTGCGGATTTTAGGTGCCGCTTTATAGGGATAAAAAAAGGGTCGCCACAAAGGTGTGACGGTCTTTGTAGGCTTTGATTATCAGCGATCTATGTAAAGATTGGTTGATAGGTATTTGTCGCATTTATGGGATTAACCATCAACACAGGAATTTTCGCCTCATTCGTAATCATGTATTGCTCGTGATTAGCCCCTAAAACACCTAAAAGCTGATTCTTCTGCAAATTCATGATGGCAATAATATCGGCACCCACCTTAACAGCCTGCTGAACTACCTCCTTGTCAAAATCTCCCGGACTGGCGAGTGTGGTGGAGACTTCTATACCTCTCTCTCCAAAAAACTTGTTCGCGAAAATGATGTTTGCCTTAACCGTATGCTTCAAAAACTCGTCCGATTCATCGGGGATAATAACATGCACTTTGGAATTGAAGTACTTGGCCATATTGGCAACCAAAGTTAACTTTTGCTTCGTTTCCTTGTGAAGGTCAAGTGGCACAACGATGTCGTCATAGCCCGACTCATTAATTCTAATATCCTGCACGATAATGAAAGGAGTGGCAGAACTCGTTACAACTTTTAAGGCGTGGCTTCCGGTTATGTGTTGCCAACCATGTGCACCATGAGTTCCCATGAAAATCAATTCAGCCCCAATTTCTGCAGAAAACTCGGAAATATCGTCAAAAATATTACCCACTCTTACATGAGTAACAATATTAACATTTGACGCTTTTGAATCAGCCTTGCATTTTTCCGCTGCCACCTCAAGTTTGATTTTGGCCGCTTGAATAGCATCCTTTTTTCCAACTACATGAATCAAGTGAACTTCGGCTCCGACGACCTGTGCTGTGACCATCGCATGCTCAACCGCACTGTCAGCTACCTCAGAAAAATCGTAGGGTACAATAAATTTCTTTTTGTCCATACTTAAAAGGTTTAGTTTTAAAATTTTTGCAAAAGTATAGTTTTTATACTATACCGAGCTTAAATTAACAATAATAAATTGATTCCTTAATAATTAGCCTGTTATAAGCTTTTTCTGCTCTCTGTTTTTTAGATAAGCATTGGTGAAAATTGCCACAATAATTATGCTCGCACCAATATAAAATCCTACAGACATTTGTTCTTTTGAAGTACCCAGAGCATAATCAATTATTAAGGCGATAATGATCGTATAAATTGGTTCCATGTTCAAACTGATGCTGACGGTGAACGGAGTGACATAATTCATGATCCAGACACTTGCCATAAATGCGCCAACCGTGCAGACAATGCCAAGGATCAGTAAAAATCCCCAATCCATAAAACTTCCAACAAGCATATCGGTATGGTAACCACCCATGATGGCAATAATGATCGCCATTGTTAAAGTGGCACCCAGCATTTCGTATAATGTTATGTGAAGAGGGGAGGTTTCTTTAATTAATTGGCCATTCAAGACGGTAAAAACAGCGCTTAAAAGGGCGCAAATTAAACCGTAGATAATCCCTAAATAATAATGATATTCAAAACCAAATATGGCGATGATGCCTACAATAGTAACAACACTAAGTATTAGTTCGCTCACGAATATTTTCCGTTTAAAAAAAAGGGGTTCGAGGATTGAAGTAAATAAGGCGGAACTGGCCATGCAGACTACAGCAATAGATACGTTACTAACCTTTATGGCATAGAAAAAAGCGAACCAGTGTAGGCCCACAATAATTCCTACTCCAAGCAGCCGGAAGATCTGTTTTTTATCCGGAAGCTTGTTGGATTTATAGATCAGAAGTACAGGAAGGATGACTAAAAGGGCAATCGCAGTTCGATAAAGTGTGATCCTGGCGGAATCCATATTGATATGATCGCCAAGAATTCCGGTAAATCCCCAAATCAATACAATTAACTGAAGGATGAGGTTATATTTTGCTTTTTGAAACATAAAGTCAATTCGAGAATAAAAAACCCTCTCGGTGCATACGAGAGGGGATAAAATTAGTGTTCTAAATCATAAGTTCCTTTGCGTCAATTTTTCCTTTCTCCGCCTAAGGCATTCAAAGTCAGAAAGGGAAAAGTGATGCGATCCCGATAGCAAATCGGGAGTGATGTGAATTTATGATTTAGAGTGCTAGTGTCATTTAACACTTGACATGACACTCGGATTGTAATTCTGACTGCTCTATTTGACGGCTTCTTTTTTCTTCTCAACTTCTGCGACTACCGTTGTTTGCGTTTTAATTTCTTCTTTCTTGGTTTCTTGACTTTTCTTACCCTCCTCAATGGACTTCTCGTTTTCCTCAATCTTCTTCTTCATATCTTCTATTTCTTTTTCCCATTTCTCCTGCTCTTTTTCCAAGGTGGAAAGTTCTTTTTCCTTATCCTTTAATAGACCTTTTTCGAGCTCAACTTCTTCTTGAATCACGTCTTTCGCAATATCCACCGCAAAGTCATACAAAATGCTTTCCATCAATTTAAATTGATCACTATGAGCGTTTGAGTTTAAAAACGCTCCCCCCAGGTCAACAGCGACTGAGACGTTTCCTCCACCATCTGGATTCTCCTCACAAACAGCATAAACATCAAAAGTGTTGTCGCCCATTTTTTTGTTTTTACAATCATCAATGAAGTAGGTCTTACCCCCTTTAAAATTGCCCTTCCATTTCTTCAGCTCCTTCTTAAGAGCCTTGTCAACCTGCTTGGACGTTCCGTAAGGAATTTCAATAAAAAATCCGTCTTTGCTTCCATCGATATTAACGTTCTTTTCAGACATCTTAATTTGAGAAAATGATGCGACCGAAATAAGAAGAATTGTGAGTGTAAATATAGTTTTCATAGATAATTTTTTATATGTTCTAAAGTAGTAATTTTTATTAGGAGGGCAAAATCCGTTCCATTAGAAAAGATGTCTATTAATATTTATAAATTTACCGCTGTGCAGTTCAAGCAGATAATCGGATCAAATGAGATCAAGGAAAAGCTAATTTCTGAGGTTAAAAATGGACGCGTTTCTCATGCAAATATGTTCATTGGCCCAAGCGGATCAGGAAAGCTGCAACTCGCGATTGGAATGGCGCAATATATGCTTTGTAACAACCCTCAGGATGATGATTCTTGCGGCGAGTGCAACAGTTGTAAACAATGTTTAAGCCTGACGCATCCGGATCTTCATTTTGCTTTTCCGGTCGTTCTTTCGAAAACAGAACATGTTGAATCAGCGAATGATCGAAGATCTGAATGGAACGACTTACTAATTAAAAAAAAGTATTTCAGTTTAGAGCAGTGGCAAACAGATTTGGGTGAGCTTGGGAAAAAAGCAATTATCGGCAAGGAAGAGAGTAGTCAGATTCTTAAAAAACTATCTCTTAAAGCCTACAGTGGATCTCACAAGATTATGATTATTTGGCTGCCCGAGAAAATGAATCTTGCCGCAGCAAACAAACTACTCAAGCTGTTAGAGGAACCTCCCGGGGGAACGTATTTTTTATTGGTTAGTGATAATACCGAATCTATTTTGCCAACTATTATTTCAAGGACTCAATTCATTCGAGTTCCCGCCCTTAAGGCTGAAGAAATGGAATCATATTTGATTGAGAATTACGGGCTTGAAAATCAGCTTGCAAAGCGTATATGCGGTTTCGCACAGGGCAACTTAAATGAAGCAATTAGTCTGGTGGAAGGCGACGATCGCTATCAGACCTTTTTTGATTTATTTGTTCAAATGATGCGTGCTGCATTTAGTGCCAATCCGCTCGAGCTAATGGAAGTTAGCGAGGGGATATGTACGCTTGAACGAGAATTGCAAAAGAACTTCCTTAAGTACAGCCTCCATATTTTTAGGGAAAGCATAATTCTCAATTATATGAAAGGAGAATTACTGAATTTGAAAGAGGAAGAAAAGGCTTTTTTGGAAAAATTCGCTCCCTATATCAACAATCAAAATATTAGCGAATTAATTGATGAATTTAATTCTGCTTTTTATCAATTGGATCGAAATGCAAATCCAAAAATTCTCTTTTCCGATCTGGTGATCAAGCTGACCAAACTTATTAAGAAAGGTGTTTAGTCGGCCACTTCTCATACTTGCGATTACCTTCTTAGCTTCTTGTCGGTCTTCCGAAGAAGCCGAAAACGATGATTCTGATATCGGTTCAAAAGAACAAGCTGTGTATATATGTGCTGTTGCAGGACACATATATGGTAGTGCCACCGACTTTACCGGAAGCATACATCCGCCTTTTATGAAAAAGTTCAGAGATGAGCAAAGCCGATTGGCAAAAGATCTTCTTAAAATTAATTCCCTGATTTTGACAGGAGACGTAGTAGCCAAGCCAACTCCCGCTCGATGGGACAGTGTCATGAAACAACTCGACAGTCTTGGGATTCCCTGGTATATTTCTCCGGGGAATCATGATTTTGGTGGAGGATTTAAGGCGAGGGTACAAACCGTTGACCATCTTTCTTTTACGGTTGAAGAACACCTTTTCTTGATACTGAACACAACACATGCGGGATGGAAACCGGATACGATCCAACTCAATTTCATTGAGGAAGAATTGGAAAATTTATCAGACGAATCCAATGTCTTTGTCTTTACACATCAGCTTTGGTGGCAGCGAAATCCGCCGGAAAAAATGGAAATAGATTCGGTTAGGCCCAACTCCTATGCCCTTTATGATGGAAACGGTAGTTTCTGGAATTCCGCTTTTCCCTTGTTTGAAAACCTGGAACAGGAATGCTATTATTTTGCAGGAGATTTGGGTGCTGATCCAAAAATCGAATCTTATTATGAAGACCACTGGGAAAACCACCATTTTTATGGAAGCGGTATGGGAAGTGGCCTCGCGGACAATTTTTTATTGATCAAAATATATGAAAACAGTCCGGTAGAAATTCAGCGCATTGATTTCTAGCGAAAAGATTAACTTTACACTAAACCAATTTATGAGTTGCCGAAATTGTACAAATGGAAACGGCGTACCGAATGGTTGTAAAAGTAACGGGTCCTGCGGGACCGGTGGGTGTAATAAATTAGAGGTTTACGATTGGTTGGCAGAAGTAGATTTGCCAAACGGTCAGAAAGCCTATGACATAATAGAGATTAGATTTAAAAGTAGCAGAAAGGGTTTCTTTCACAATCAGAAAGAACTTCAGCTACAAGTTGGCGACGCCGTAGTGGTAGAAGCCAGTCCGGGATTTGATATTGGGATTGTCTCAGTTGTGGGAGAGCTGGCAAGAATTCAGGTTCGGAAAAAAGCACCCAACTTTAAAGCACATGAAGCACGCAAAATTCTGCGACGAGCTAACTCGGAGGATCTGGATAAATGGCGCGCACACAAAGAAAAGGAGCAAACTACTATGCTTCGTTCGCGGAAGCTTGCTTCGGAGCTGGCGCTTCAAATGAAAATTTCGGATGTTGAATACCAGGGCGATGGTAATAAAGCTACCTTCTATTACACTGCGGATGATCGAGTTGATTTCAGACAATTAATACGTGACATGGCCGACACATTTAAAATCCGTGTCGAAATGAAACAGATAGGGGCGCGGCAGGAATCCGCCAGGCTTGGAGGAATTGGTTCTTGCGGACGAGAGTTGTGCTGTTCGACCTGGTTGACAGATTTTCGTTCTGTATCTACCGCTTCGGCCCGATACCAGCAGCTCTCTCTTAATCCTCAAAAATTAGCCGGACAATGTGGAAAATTGAAGTGCTGTCTTAATTACGAATTAGACGTTTATCTCGACGCCCTAAAGAAATTTCCATCGTCGGATATCAA
>CAZCAD010000240.1:0-5783 GCA_964496525.1 uncultured Flavobacteriales bacterium
GTAAGGTGATTCAGCATAGGTTAAGGGTGGCGGGAATCCTGAAATCATTTTCAACGGAGCCCCCCACATACCCGGAATCAAATAGATGATGAAGCTGACCACGATCACGGCGAATATTCCTCTACCAACCGATAGTTTTTCAACCGGGCTGTCCATTGGAAATTGTATTTTACCCAATAGATAAATGGCAAGAACCAGGAAGATTCCAATCCAAATTGCAAGGAAAATCTCTCTTTCTAACATGTGCCATTGCTGAACCAAATCAGCATTTGACAAAAATTTCAGCGCCAGTGCCAATTCCAAAAATCCCAGAACAACTTTTACGGTATTTAACCAACCGCCCGAAGAAGGAAGAGAGTTCATCCATCCCGGGAAAGCCGCAAATAAACCAAATGGCAGCGCTAGTGCTAATGAGAAACCAAACATGGCTACAATGGGTCCCGATAATCCTCCGCCAGACGCTTGAACCAACACCGTTCCGACAATCGGCCCGGTACAGGAGAAGGAAACCAGTGCCAGGGTAAACGCCATAAAGAAGATTCCAATCATTCCGCCTCGATCAGCTTGTTTGTCCGATTTATTGACCCAGGATGCCGGCAGGGTGATTTCGAATGCTCCCAAAAATGATATCGCAAACACGATAAATAGAATAAAAAATGCAATATTGACCCAAGGGTTAGTCGCCATATCATTTAGGGCAGTCGGTCCGGCAAGCGCAGCTACCAGAACTCCGAGAATGACATATATGACAACAATACAAACTGCATAAAAAGTTGCTTTTCTAAATCCTTGCGCCTTTGTTTTTGCCTGTTTCGTAAAAAAGGTAACGGTAAGAGGAATCATTGGGAATACGCATGGAGTCAATAAAGCAATAAACCCACTCAAGAATGCAATGATGAAAATGATCCAGAGCGAATCGCTCGTTGATCGCACTCCGTTATCCAATGCCTCCTCCAGATTATACGTCAGATCGACACTTTTCGTATTGTGAAAATTGGCATCACAACCCATTAGATAAATATCCAGTGTCCCCTTTACTTCAGGAACATTTGCTGTATCTTTTAACACCAAATTTTGCCGAATACGCAAGTGATATTTATAGCCTTTCTTGTCAAGTTTTTTCTCAATCGTTGTTGTGTATGCCTCTACGGTTTCGAAATCAGAAGAACCCTCAAGTTCAAAGTTCGACTGATAACCATCAGGATTATCAAGGGCATACATCGCAAAAATGGAATCAATTTCTACTTCAACTGTGATGGTATAGTTTCTATCGTCTGTCCGTTGAGCTTTGGGCACGATAACTTTTACCGGATCGAAAACATTAAAGTAGTCAAAGCCTTCGCAAGTACTTCTCAATAAGATTAGGCTGGAATCAAGACTGCTCTCTTCGGTTGTTTCTCCGTTGTCATCACCGTCGCCATTTGAGCCATTCGTCTCAACATCTCCTGAGCAATCCATATTGTCCAGGCCGGGTATTTTAATTTCTTGCGTTCGGAATTCAGGCGGTAAGCAGGCCGTCTTACAGGCCATGAAACCATAGTCCAATGTTATTTTGAAATCCTTCCTGGATTTGACCTTTATTTTTTGGCTGAACTTTGCCTGATCGCCATGAAAAGATTTTTCAGGATAACCGTCTGCGTCAAATACTTTTGCTCCGTATTCTTTTGTCTTTCCAACTAAGGAATAATTTGAGTTGGGAGCGAAAGTAAATTCAGTCGGCATGGGGATTGCTCCATCAGGCTGAACTTGAGCATAAATATGCCAACCATCTCTTTGGGTAACCTTCATCCAGAGGACGACCTCATCATCACCAACACATTCCACACTGAAGTTCCATGTAATGACATCGTCAATACTATCGGGAAATTCTTGTGGACTCAGGCTGACAAGGGCAGAGAGAAGGGCCAGCAATAGTATCGCATATTTATTCATAAGCTTCTTTAACCAAAAGACCCAAAAATAATAGAAAAGATGCGTAATCCTGTTTTCATTGCCATTCTTTATTGGAATTCTACAAAATGAAAACCCCACCCCGAAAGCTATCGGGGCGGGGTTAATCACATTTTTTTACGCGAGGTATTACAGAAATCGTATGTCCACTATTTTGGATATTGGAATCCACAATCCGCCTTTCAGGCAAATAAATTTATTTCCGGTCGCCCAGATGGTGGTTTGAACAGATTTTAGTCCGGAGTCGGAATAAAAGTCGATATAGAACTTGACTTTGTTTAGATTTCCTAATTTGGTCGCTTCCTTGAGTTTCCTATGTATACTTGGATCCTGATCAAAGGAAATATCCTTCTTAAATGAGAAATTGGCAATGGCTTCTTTTTCGACCGTTGTAGGGCTCGCAGGGCTTAACGTCTCTTCCATAAACAAATTAATTGTCAGAATTGCACGGATTTCGGTTTTATAGCATTCTGGATTTAGTCTATCAAAGTATGAAATTAAAGGGAGAAATCCAAAAGTGCTTACACAATAAAAAAGCCCCAACACGAAGTATCAGGGCCCAATATTACAATTCTAAACTGTTTTAAATCAACTAAAACTGCTCAGAAAAAATTTTCTTAAATTTTCTTTTTTACTCAGTCGCGATAACGATGTACTCGTCAGTGAATTCTTTCACTTGCATTGGAGTACCGTTAGCGTTGATCGGAGTGTCAAAAGATGTGGCAGTTGCTAAAAATCTTCCGATTACTTTTCTTGCCATTTCATTGTCTTCAACAAGCGTAACAGTTACGTTATGAACTTCACCACTTGCTTCAGAAGAAACAGTAAAATAGTCCGTATAATAAGTAGCCGCTTCAGTAATACTTTCTGTAGTTACACCCGTAAAATCAAAGTGAAATTCAGTTGTAGCTCCCGGGTCGTAACCAGGTCCGGCATCAGTGAAAGTAATGCCTGTTTGAGCAAAACCCATTGCTCCAAATGCTAATCCTGCGAACAGTCCTAATATCTTTTTCATTAGTAGAGTTTTTAAATTTTAAATTATTTGAGCCAGATGTAATCGTTTCTTAAACAAAACTGATCATTACATTTGATCATTTTAAACCTTTTTTACACTCCCAAGACGCAATTTACATGCCAAGGGTTGTGCTAAGTTATGAAATTTATCGAAAATTTGCTACAGCTATAATACAATGAACTGAATAACAACCGCTTAAAATGGCATTAAAAGCAAAATTTCAGGAAAAACTCTTAGAAGCAGGCTGCGATGAAGCCGGAAGAGGCTGTTTGGCAGGGCCGGTCGTTGCAGCAGTAGTCATACTGGGCGATTCAACGAATATTGCAGGATTGAACGACTCCAAGAAATTAGGTGAAAAGCAAAGAGACCTTTTGGAGGCTGAAATCAAGGAAAAAGTGCATTCCTATGCTATCGGCATAGTTGACAACATTAAAATTGATGAAATCAATATTCTGAACGCCTCTTTTTTGGCAATGCATAGAGCCATTGATCAGTTAAACCTTTTGCCTGAATTTTTAATTATAGATGGTAACCGATTCAAAACCTATCGGGAAATTCCCCATGCATGTATTATTAAAGGTGATGGAAAATATCAGGCCATCGCCGCGGCATCTATTTTGGCCAAGGTTGAGCGAGACAGAATAATGCATTTACTGCACCAAAAATATCCTGAATATGACTGGATAAATAATAAGGGTTATCCAACGATGAAACATCGGAATGGAATTGAGATTCATGGAGCCACACCGCTACATCGACGCAGCTTTAAATTATTGGCGCATAAACAATTCGAAATTGAATTTTAGAGGTTCGCCCCTTCATGATGGCTCTTTCTCATAACCATCTTTCACAAAAGCTTGTTCAAATTAATACGGCCCTGAGTTTTCTTCTTACCTCAATCTCAGTTAAATTTGTTAGCATGCGTCGTCGGCAGAAAATAGTCCAGATTCTGTTCATTTCAATTTTCTCAGCACTCTTTGTATTTGCTGCGCTTTATCTATATCAAAAACAGAAAAAAGAATATTCCCTTCTGTCATTTCGTGTCAAAGATCAAACTCAGGCCATCGTATTTAATGACATTGATCGGCTTTGCAGAAAGCTGCTTTTGCAGCCGAATCTGCTTGAGGATTATCTGCCGGATGATGTCCTGAAAGCCTTGGATGAAATCAGTTTGAATGAAGAATTCTCTTTTAATTCCAACATCTGCGATCGTGTTTTTATTTCATCCGCGCCGGATGGTTACTTGCTCGTTTTGGATAATGGGGACTTGAATGGGGCCGGTCTGTTAAAAATACTAGAAAGCAACTTTGAAGTCGACTGTGGTTTAGTTGGTGAGAAATTGACGATAGGAGATAGCCGTTTCGACGTAAATAGGTATGGCCACTATTTGGTCTTATCCAACACCGCTTATAATATTGAAGATGAAACTATTTCGGATCCTTTAGGTAATACAGATTTTATCGTAATTGAAAATGATTCAACTTATGTCAATCATATACTTACGGCGGATTATCATTTTAAGGTTTGGACAGTAAATAAAAAGGTCGGTAAAAGCAAGACTGTTCCACACAAATCCCTCTTTGCGAAAATTCCTTCAGATTTTGACGAATTGATTTTTTATGGTGGAAGCAGATTCCAGGAGGATGTTTCGATTTTGTTTGAAGATTCAAACGAAGAATATTTTTCATGGATGGATCAGGGAATGCTGATGTTACGGAAAAGTGACTCGATTGAAATTTTGATCTCTCGACAAAACGAAGCCAGGGATCTTCGATTGATCCTGGAAGAACAAACCCTGGACTTGCAAGAAGATTCCAGCCAATTAAACACCTTCAATATTGGAAGTTTTGAAGTCATGTATTTTGAAACGAAAGGAGGTTGGCACGAATCCATTAAGGAATTGGAAAGTCCACTTCAATACTATGCGGAGTATGACAATTATAACGTATTGGCAAACTCTCTCTCGGCGATGAGGTGGTTTCTGGCCGAATTTCAATCGAACAACTTTTTTCTAAAAGACGAGGCTTTGAAGAAGATCTATACAGATGCGATTCCGGAGCAACTCAACTATTTAACGATTAGTAAATTGGACGATGAGATCTCAATTCGATGTCGATCTGTTGTCAATAAAAAAGAAATTTGGATGGCGGTCGATGTTGAGCAGGACCTCAATCACACTGCTGAATTGGAAATTCTGACCGATTTTCCTGTCGAAATAATTCCTACAAAAATTCAACTTGTACCACAAACCGGCTCAGAACTATTTCTACTGAACAATCAAACGCAAATAGCCCTTTATTCTTTCGAGGGAGAAAAACAATGGCGACTGGATCTTTCGACACCCCTGACCACGGATCCGCAAATCGTAGATCTACAAAATGATGGCAAGAGTGAGTATGTTCTCTTTCAAAGAGATCAAGTTGATATTGTGAATGAGATCGGGCGTAGTGTCAGCGGATTTCCGATTCGGATTGAATTTGGATCGACTGGAGGAATTGTGGTAAGCTATGATAATGACTATAAATACCGAATTTTGGTAAATGACGGCAATGAGATTCTATGCTATAACGAAGCCGGCAAATCAGTGATGGGTTGGATGTTTAAGGGTATGGAAAATTCCCTAAAGGGTTCAATTGAATTTCAACAAGTTGGAGGTAAAGATTATATCTGCTTTCAAGATAAAGACGGTAACTATTATCGACTTAACAGAAGGGGAGAGCACCGTTTCAAAACAGAAATTGAAAAGACCGTTCGAAACGAAAGTGATTTCTTTCTTGGCAGCAATGAAAGCAACTTGAAAAAGATGGGCTATTCTAAA
>CAZCAD010000241.1:0-3087 GCA_964496525.1 uncultured Flavobacteriales bacterium
ACTGACGCACTTATAACAGTTACAGATGAAGACGACATTAGTTACGTTTTTGGTGAAACCTCTGAAGATGGATATTATACGAACTCATCCTTTGTAGTTTTACCAAAAAACAGCTACAATCTTTCTATTGTATTAGCGAATGGTCAGGAAATCACAGGCCAGGCAACAACCTATAGTCCGGCACAAATCGATACAGTTTATTACGATTTGGTCGCAAATATATTCGGCCCCTTTTTCGGTGACACCACCGATTCTATTATTGAAGTCACTTATTCATTTCTGGATGACGGAGCGGTCGAAAATCACTATATAAGAAGAAGTCGAATAAACGGTGGTGATTATGTAGCGACATCTTTTGATGATGATTTATGGAATGGAAGTCAGGTGACAGGAACGATGTGGAATGTTGATGCCAAAAAAGGCGACACTGTATTTACAGAGCTAATGACCGTGGATAAAGGGATATATAGATATTTTGAATCCTTAAGTGAAAATACGTCATCAACAACTACACCCGCAAATCCTGTTTCAAATCTCGACGGTGATGCCTTGGGTTACTTTGGCGTTTTTTGCATTGATACGATAACCTTAATTATTCCGGAATGATTGAGGGAAGATGGACTATATGGATGTTCTTATTGATTGCCGGATTAACGTCCTGTGAAAAAGTGATAGATATTCCTTTAAACGAAGTGGGGACGCAGACCGTAATTGAAGGCGTTTTGAATGATGGAATGGGCAACAATTATATCCTTCTTTCCAAGACATCTTCTGTATACGCTCAGGGAAATTTTCCAAAAATTTCAAATGCAACAGTAACCGTTCGGGATGACAATAATAACATCTACGTTTTTGACGAGGTAGACACTGCAGCGGGAAGATATAACTGCCCGACGCTTAAGGTTGAACCCGAAACAAATTATTATTTGGACGTTTTGACTAATGGAGAGCAGTTTACTTCTCATTCCTATGCACACAAAACCCCTAAACTTGATTCTATTTCTACGGTAAAACAGGATTTTGGAATTTCCGAGATCATCGGATTCATTCCACACACAGTTTACTTCCACTCAGTGGATGACGGCGCCGTTGTGAACTATTATCGATTTAAAATTTGGTTAAATAATGAGGAGTCTGCCCTCGTGTATCTCGGAAACGACGATTTCATTAATGGACAATATTTTTCAGCACCCTTTCTTGGAGATTTTGCCCAGGATGGAGATTCTATACAAATTGTAATGATGTCATGCGACGAAGATTATTACGCTTTTCAATATTCTTTGCCGAATGCACAAAGCTCCGGTGGACCATTCACACCGGCCCCCGGAAATCCTGTGGGAAATATTGAAGGTACAAAAGTGATTGGCTACTTCACCGCCTTAACGACCGATACACTTTCATACGTCATTCCGGAATGATTTAGAGCATTAGAGATTATAACAAAGGACTTGTGTGGTGGTCGGGTAAATTAGCACCAACCTTTACAAGCACAAAAGCTTTGGGAGATTAGACATAATTTTCCAAAGTAGTAAAGACCTAAGTATAGCCATTGCCAGCATTAGTTTTTATAATTATTAGGGTATGAGACCTTCCTCAATCAGGAAGGTTTTTTGTTTCTCCCACTTTTTTCATCCTACCAGGTCTTGCATACTTATCAGTGGCATCTGGTCGTTAATCGCCTCTGTTTCATTGTGGTATTTTAATAATTTTTCCACAATTAATAAATAAGTACCACTTTTTACCACTTATAAAATATGATTTGAAAGCCTTTAAAATCCATGATTTTTGGAGAAATATCATTTATATTTATAATGAACGTCAATAAAAGTTATCAACAATTGAACAAGAAGTGGTAATTTGTGGGATATTAATAATTATTTTTACAACTTAATCATTAAAACATGTCTGGTTTGGTAGGCGAATTCGAATGTAAACTCGATTCAAAAGGAAGATTTCTTTTTCCTGCCGGATTGCGAAAGCAACTCGATTCTTCATCTCTGGAAGTGTTTATGGTGAACAAGGGATTTGAAAATTGTTTGACACTCTATCCAATCAATGAATGGGATAAGATTTCCAGGCGATTAGCCAAGCTGAATCTCTTCAAACCAAAAAACCGAATGTTTTATCGATTATTTCATCAAGGGGCAAAGCAGTTAACCCTTGATAAAGCCGGCAGGATTTTGATACCTACATCATTGATGGAACGCATCGGTCTGCAAAAGGAAATAATGTTAACCGCTTACAATGACAGGATAGAAATCTGGGATCGCAAAGAGTACTTCGGCCTCATGGATAACAACATGGGCGACTTCTCTGATCTGGCAGATGAAGTGATGGGAGAAATTGACCCCGATAATGATTAAAAATTATCACACTCCGGTGATGTTCGAGGAATCATTGGAGGCCCTTAAAATTGAAACCAATAGCATTATAGTTGACGCCACTTACGGCGGTGGTGGCCACGCGAAGGAAATTCTCTCCAGGCTCGAAGAGGGAGGTAAACTGTTGGCCTTTGATCAAGACGACGAGGTTGAACAAAACATAATAAATGACGACCGACTCATTTTCGTCAATGCCAATTTCCGTTTCCTTATCCACTTTATTAAGTATTACAAATTGAATGCAGCAGATGCTTTGTTCGCTGATCTGGGCGTTTCTTCTCACCAATTTGATGAAGGCAGAAGGGGATTCTCTATTCGAGAAGCAGGGGATTTGGATATGCGAATGAATAAGGAAAGCCAACTAACGGCAAAGGCTGTGGTGAACAATTATAGTGAGCATGAATTGTTTAGGGTTTTCAATTCCTATGCCGATTTAAATAATACCAGAAAAGTCGTATTCACACTCGGTAAAGCCAGAAGAAAGAAACTGATAAAGACAACTCTGGAATTGGTTGAACTCTTGAACGATATCGCTCCGGTTAAGCGACAGAACCAGTTTCTCGCACAAGTATTCCAAGCTATCAGAATAGAAGTCAACGATGAAATGGGAGCGTTGAGAGATTTACTCGAACAGAGTGAAAAGGCGCTAAAAACCGGCGGACGGTTAGTGGTTATCTCCTATCACTCCATCGAAGACAGATTGGTA
>CAZCAD010000241.1:3097-5758 GCA_964496525.1 uncultured Flavobacteriales bacterium
CGGGAAATTTCGAAGGTGAGTTGATGAAAGACACATTCGGTAATGTGTTAAAACCATTTAAGGCGGTGAACAAAAAACCACTTGTGCCAAGCGAGCAGGAGATTAAAAAAAATCCCAGAGCGCGAAGCGCGAAAATGAGAATTGCAATAAAGGAATGAGTAACAACGAGTTCATAGACAAAGAAGAACTGGATGCAAAAAAAGCGCTGAAGGAGGCTAAGAAAAAGACTTGGGCTGAACGGTCTCCCCTGAGCTTGTCGAAGGGAAGCCGAAGCCAGTCCTCGAAAAGAAAAAAACGCGCCAATAAAAAGGATCAGGATTCTAGAAGAGTGCTCGTTCAGTTGATGAATGGAGAGTTTTTGTCCAAAGACAACTTCATTGGAAATCTTCCATTCACATTTTTCATTGGCTTTCTCCTGGTAGTTATGATCGGTTGGGGTTATTACGCTGAAACAGTGACAAAACACGAAGTGAAATTGGAAAAGGAACTCGGTGAGTTGAACTCGGAATTTTTTACGCTGGGCAGTGAATACAATTCAAAAAGAGGTCGAAGACCCATTGCGGAGAAGTTAGTCGGGACAGGAGTCAAGGAGAGTTTAAGTTCACCGAAAAAAATACGAGTAAGAAAATATCAGTTCGAATAGGTGGAGGAGAAAAAACAAATATTGATTAAAAGTTATGTCCTATACATACTCGTGGGTCTCGTAATGCTGACCGTCATCATTCGTGTCATTAATATTCAATATGGCGATGTAGTGCCGGATTACCCTTCTGATACTTTAAACATCGGGGAGATTCCAATCAAGTTGGACTCCATCGAACCATTACGGGGCCGAATACTTGCCGATGATGGCAGCGATTTGCTTACATCAGTCCCGCTTTTTGATCTCCATGTTGATCTCTCTATTGTCAAGGACGAACTATTCGAAGAAGTAGACTCACTCGCCTGGAATTTGGCTCGGATTTTTCCTGAAAAAAGTCAGGCGCAATGGTCGTCAGAATTGAAAATTGAACGAGCTAATGGAAATGAGTATTACAAAATTCAGAACAAAGTAAAATATGATATCCTTCAACAAGTCCGTGAATTTCCAATTCTGAGAGAAAGCAAATTCAAAGGCGGATTCATCGAAGAAAAATTATCAAAGCGTGAACGACCCTACGGACCGTTAGCAGCGCGTACGTTGGGATACAAAAGAGAGGGCGCAAGACCCGTTGGACTTGAAGGAGCATTCGATGAGTACCTAAAAGGTGAGATTGGTTTGATGGAGAAGCAATGGGTGGGCAACAGTTGGAAGCCGGTAACTGGAGATTATGTTCAGGATCCGATCGACGGTGCTGACGTGGTTACCTCCATCGATGTCAACATCCAGGATGTGGCTGAAAACGAGTTGAAGGCAATGCTTGAAAAACAAGAGGCCGTTCACGGATCAGTTGTATTGATGGAAGTAGAGACAGGATTTGTGAAAGCGATCGCTAATCTGACAAAAGGTAGCGACGGTGGATATTACGAAACCTTCAATCATGCGGTCGGAACCAAAACTGATCCCGGCTCAACATTCAAACTGGCTTCTCTAATGGCGCTCCTGGAGGACGGGAAGGCTGATATTACTGACACCGTAAAAGCATATGGCAAATATCAGGCATTTGATCAAACACAGCATGATTCCAACGGAGGTCGTGGTTACGGAAATATAACTCTTCAGCGAGCCTTTGAAGTTTCATCGAATGTATTCTGCAAAATTATCCATGAATCTTACTATGAAAGCGGTGAAGCCCAAAAGTATGTTGACCGAATCAGATCTTTCGGTCTGGGAGATATTCTCGGTCTTGACATAGCTGGCGAGGCGGTTCCTGTTATTCACGATAAAGGCGATGAAGGCTGGTCCGGGATAACGCTTTTCCAAATGGCAATTGGCTATGAGCTGGAAATTACACCCCTACAATTGTTGGCTTTTTACAATGCGGTTGCGAATGACGGTGAGTTGGTTCGCCCACAATTTGTTCGGGAAATAAGAAGAGATGGCGTTACCATCAAAGAATTTGAAAAGGTAGTTCTTAAAGAGAAAATTTGTTCTGACCAAACGCTCTTTAAGTTACAGAGGTGCCTGGAGGGTGTCGTGGAAAGAGGAACAGGTAAAAATTTGCAATCTGCGAATTTTAAAATCGCGGGTAAAACCGGAACGGCAAAAATTGTTCAGTCGAATCGCGGTTATGGAGATGACTATCAGGCCTCCTTCGTCGGCTACTTCCCGGCGGACCATCCAAAATATTCTCTGGCTGTTGTCATCGCCGGACCAACACGGCAAATCTATGGGTCGGAAGTGTCCGGCACCGTGTTTACTGCAATAGCTGATAAAGTTTACGCCTCCTCCATGCAATATCATAAGAACATTAACCTCGAGCCTGTACAAATTGTCACCGCGCCTGAAGTGAAGTATGGCAGACTAAAAGAAACTGAAACAGCCTTGAAAAAGATGGGTGTCGTGTACCAAAACCAAAGCACCGGCTCAGACTATATCGTAGCAATTAAAAATGGAAATCAACTTAATCTGCAAAACAAAAAAATTGTTCATAATCAAGTTCCGAATGTGACTGGAATGACCCTGAATGATGCGATCTTTTTACTCGAAAACATGGGCATGAGGGTCAGAGTTCAGGGGAG
>CAZCAD010000242.1:0-5746 GCA_964496525.1 uncultured Flavobacteriales bacterium
CCAGGAAGAATTCATCATTGTATGAGGACAACAATTCCAAATTCCGAATGGTAAGTCGATCCAACCACACATATTTATCTTCCTCAAGCCGCGCGATGTTCTTAATATGTCCAAGATGGTCGTGCTGCGTTTCTGATAAATAATGAAGGGCCGCGGAACCTGCGACTATGGCTAAATCCATTTTGTCAATTACGAAACCTTTTAAAGAACTAACGTCGAAGTGTTTTTGAAGATTCTCAATGGAGTAGTCGCTTGTAAAAACCCAGTCTTCTAATTTGTAAGTGTAAAACTTGTCTCCGAAGTGTTCCTGATATATTTTTTGTTTTCCTTTCTGAAATAAAATTTCTTTTGGCAGAAAACCCTGAATGAGTTTATCCACATATTCAAATCCTCCTTGTGCCACCAGAAACTCTCCGGTCGAAACATCCAGAAAAGACACTCCGGCGAGATCACCTTCGAAGTGTAAGGCGGCTAAAAAGTTATTTTCGTTTCCGCTAAGAACTTTGTCGTTATATGAGACTCCCGGAGTGACGAGTTCAGTTACTCCTCTCTTGACAATTTTCTTGGTTAATTTTGGATCTTCCAGTTGATCACAAATCGCGACGCGCATTCCGGCCCTAACCAATTTAGGCAGATAGGTGTCCAGGGAATGGTATGGAAAACCCGCCAATTCTATTTCGGAAGGAGAGTCCTTGCCACGTTTGGTTAATATGATATTGAGAACTTTGGAAGCGCGGATGGCATCCTCACCGAATGTTTCATAAAAATCTCCCACACGAAAGAGCAATAAGGCATCAGGATACTTTGCCTTAATTTGGTTGTATTGCTTCATCAGGGGAGTTTCCCCGCTCTTCTTTTTTGCCATGAAATTACCGTCGTAGAACAGAAAACTAAGATACAGTCTTTGCGTTCCAAGCTCTTAATTCAGCACTTACTTTTATAAATAGTTTTTAACATTTTGCTTTCTATTCAATTGAACAGTGAAGAGTAGTCGATTGAAAAATTATCGTTAACTTAATAGAGACTATAACAGCTATGAAAATCCCTTATCTCGGAATTCTAAGCGGAATTCTCACTCTTTCATTTTCTCAGTACTCTCGCACGCAAATAGTGGGTGGAAATGCGTACATGATCGGTGACCATGTGGAAATTGGAATTGACCCTAACGGAATGGAAGGAACCGACGATTTGACGGGCACAAACAGTCGTGGAGGAACCTGTGCGACTTCATATTTTGGATTCGTCGCAAATTCGGAGGATGATGGTTGGGGAAATTACAACGGGGATTATTTTACACCGGGAGTTCCGGAGAATGGATTTGGATTAGACATTGATGGATTGGAAGTAGGAAATAACGCCACCGGTTGTGGCACTGAACTATACCAAATCACGGGTGGCTTTATGACTTTTTTAGAGACAACGGACTCAATATTTGTTGACTGGTCCGGTACAGTATCAGGAATAGAAATCTACATCCGTTACGAATTACAAAAGGATCTCGTTTATTTCACGACGAAAGTTCGCTTGGAAAACACGACCGCTTCTCCGATCAACAATGTTTACTACTACCGAACAATGGATCCGGATAATAATCAAACGATTGCATGGGGGTATGGGACTACAAACAAAATTATGTCACAGAGTGGCTTTTCGAATGATTCAGCCATTGTTCGTGCAACGCAGTCCAATGCATGGGATGCTTGGGTTCAATTTGAGGCTTTCGGACCCAATTGGCGGGTGTATCATGGTGGATTTAGTAATAGGGACGGTTCTGAGATGTGGAGCGGATTGGGCTTTAGTGTAATCGAAGGAAGTGAAATAACTGCGGATGCTGCCATAGGAATCGCTTATCGAATTACCACATTAAATTCGGGTTCTGCCGCTGCTGAGGAATTTCAGTTTAACGTACGATTTGCTGAAGATGCGGTTGAGCCACCTGAGCCCGGAATTGGATTTGAATCGAATGTCGCTAACGAATATTTTGAAGTTTACCCAAACCCAACAAATGGTCAATTTACAATCGATGTACATGGAACTTATGATTATCTGATTTCTGATTCATCAGGAAAAATTATTCTCATTGATCAGGGAGAAGAGAAGTCGTATGTTGATCTTTCAGATTTGCCAGCCGGAATTTATTTTCTCAAAGTTCGTAAGAACGGAAAGTTTAAATGCCGTAAATTAGTCGTTGAATAGCTGACCTCTCAATTCCATTATGTTTAAGTCTTGTTTTTTTAAGAATAGCTATAATTGTTATTCGAATTATGCGAACGAGATATGAGTAGATATTTCCTGTTATTTATTTTATTTATTGGTTTTTACTCTAGCTGCCTGGCTCAAGAGAAAGATGACGCAGACAAGTCATCGAGAAAGAAGAAGGACAAAGCTTATGTAGAGAAGGTCGATGCACTTTTTTCTCTTCGTCCATTCGTTCAACAGAACATTGACATCTTATCGTTCAATTATAAAAACAGTACCTCACCGGCCGTTCTGTATCGCCCTGCTACCGGATTAAACGTCGGCGGCGAGATTGCTTTTAAGTTCATTCACTTTTCATATCAGCGAAATCTGTCATTGTTTCAACCGGACATTCCGACCGGATTTGAAGCAAAGCACCAGCGGATAGGAATTAATATCGGAGGTAATATTTTCGGATTCGGATTTGACTATCAGCAAAACAATGGATTTTTTGTATGGAATAGTACCGTCATTCCGGACACATTTTACTTTGAAAAAAGCGCGGTGGTTTATAGAGAAGATATGCAGTCCCGAACGATCGGAACCAATTTCCGCTTTACATTTTCAAATAAGTTATCCGCTAACGCACTTTTCGATCAAAGCCAGCGACAGCTAAAAAGTAAATCCGCTTTTTGTTTGATCTTAGGCAATCGCTTTCATGGTTTTAGGTCTGTCTCTCCTTTCATTCCGGCACATTTATATTCGGACTATGGTAAAACAGCTGATATGAATCGAATTTGGATTAATTCCACTCATTTTATGCCCGGCTATGGTGGAATTGCTGTTGCGGGATATTGGAATGTAGGGATGTTTCTTTATTCAGGAACGGGCTTACAGGTCAGGAAGAATTTCAGTTTGACAGAGGAAGGATTAGGAGTTAGAGTGCCATTTATGAGTAAGTTAAAGGGAGGTATTTCTTACAACGGTAAGGTTGTTTATTCCAAGCTTTTTCTGATGGCCGACTACATCACCACCGGTTTTAGCGACTCAAATATTCGCTGGTTTCAGTCCTCCTGGGAGCTATCTCTTGGTATCCGTCTGGGAGGAAAAAAGAACAAATGATTTATTAGTGAAACTCGATTTTGAGAAGTCCGAAGGACGAACTCAAAATTGTAAGTTGAACTAATCCCGCTAAACAGCGGGATTTTGGGATAACCTGCCTACCATGCATGCCTTCGGTACGTAAACCGTTCGTCAGGTAAACCGGGTGGTATGTACCTCGATGCTTGCTTCGATTCCACTTTTAGTGTCTAGTCCGCCTCTAGTGGATGGGGTTTACCACCTTATTATTTATCTTCGTCCGGTGCAGAATAGAAAACTCAAATTGCAAGAGCTTGGGCGGATTTCAATTCCGGAGTTTAAGGAATCTGAAAAAACGCCAATAATTATCATTCTGGATAATATTCGATCGCTCAATAACATCGGCTCCGTTTTCAGAACGGCCGATTCGTTTCGAATTGAAAAAATCTATCTTTGTGGATTTACTGCACAACCTCCTCATCGAGATATTCATAAAACTGCTTTAGGTGCTACAGATTCTGTTGACTGGGAGTATGTGGAAAATGCACCTGATCTTATACAAAAACTATCCAATGAGGGAGTGCAAGTCTATGCCGTGGAGCAAACGGAAAATTCTACTCCGCTCAATAAATTTTTTCCTAATTCACAGAATGCTACGGCGATTGTAATGGGTAATGAAGTGGATGGAGTTCAACAAGAAGTGATCGATAAATGTTCCGGAGTTATTGAGATTCCTCAAATAGGAACGAAGCACTCCCTGAATATTTCTGTTTGTGCCGGAGTAGTAGTTTGGGATTTATTTTCGAAGTTGACTTAAGGAATTCTGGTTACGTAAACCATTAACCAATTCTTCCAGTCTAATTGAATAATCGCCGGGTCTTTTAAGTAACTGTCTTCTCCGCTGACCGTCCCAAAGTTTAGACGGCTTCCACTGTCCTTCGTCCAGGTGGTGCCATCGATTGTGCTGAAAGAGTACAAATTAGAATCCGGTAAAAAGGAGGTGAAAATTCTATGAGTCGAGCCCCAGTCAAAACCGTTGGAGGCAAAATGACCATTTCCACCGTCATCAAAAACTGTTGTTCCAATCTGGGTGAAATGAATGCCATCCGTTGAGGTAGAGTACCAGTGAACATTATTGGTGGAATTGATTGTAAACTGATGCCAGATCCCGTTCCAATAATAAGTGTTGGAATCAAACATATCGTTCGTGGGTGAGTGGGTGGCAACGTCAATAAACTCAAAGTCGAATCCGTTTTCACTCTCATAACAAAGCACAGATTTTGTCCCGTTGTGAACAGTAGTAATGAACATTCGAATCATACCATTATCGGTATAAATCACATCGGGATTTCCATTATTTGTGAGTTCTCCGCTCTGATAACCTAAAAAGCTGATGTATTTAAATACCCACTTATTACCTTCGTCAGCCGATATTGCTACGACTGTTTTATTTTGCTCAGCACCTACATTCCAACCGGTGTAGTACAAAAAGAGGCTATCATCTCGTTCTATCATGTCCGGCACATTGGCTTGATCACTAATTAGATCGCCTGTTGCGGTCCAATCAATACCATCTGTTGAGGTTGCAGTCATGAGTCTGAAATAAGCAGCACTTTCCGGATCAGTTGCGGTTATATCTTTTCCTGTTGGGGGCATAAAATCAGATTGATATCCGCCCCAGTACAAACAGCTACCGTCATCTGTTTTGGCTTTATAATCCCGGTTGAGTGCCTTATAGCCTGTACAACCTTTCTTATTACAAGCTGAAAGAGTACTTAAAATGGCAACTGAAAGAAGTACGATTTTTCTCATGATTGACCTTATAAACAAGGAAATGGCGACTATTATTGTGTTACTAAGAGCACAATTATAACTTACAAATAGAAAATGGTATTAATAAAGCGACCAAATATGTGGCTTCGTGCAAGCTGTTGGATCTTTTTTACCTTTTGTGGTAGTCTTGTATTTTCTCAGGCCCAATCGGTAAATGAGAAGGCGATGCTTAAGGAAATCAATCTGGTCAGAACAAATCCCAAAGGCTATGTCAAGTATATCGATGCCTTTGTCGAAAGACTGGGTCAAGATTCAATCAGAAATTATCACATAAAAAACTGAGAATTCATAAGAGTTATAAGTTTGAAACTTACGCTTAGTCACATTACCATCACATAAATTCATGCCCAAAATGGAATGTATTTCGCATGTTTCTTCGAATTGCTTTCTGGGTCCAAATCTTTTATTAATGAAGCCTTGATTGTCATCGCAATTATTCGCGATGCGTTCGAGTAGTTTTGTTCTTCAATTCCAAATCGTTCCCGTAACGATTTATTGGTCAGATGCTCTCCAGAAACATATTTCAATGATGCATGCATATAACAAGCTCTTGTTTTATCGTCCTTGTCCATTTGTCTAAGAGTCTTGTAGGCATACAAAATTGCTCTTGTGAAGTTCTCTCCTTCGATGAATTTAGGAGCGGGCAGTTGGTAAT
>CAZCAD010000243.1:0-5687 GCA_964496525.1 uncultured Flavobacteriales bacterium
TCTCGTATCTCTTTTGAATGAGCTGATCATCACTACTAAAATGACCACGGTAACGAATGTGATAAGGGTCAGTGCTACCATATTTTTTAGTTTTTATTTCCCGATGCGCCTGAGGCGAACGGGGATTAGGTTTCAGGCCAAACATAGAATCTTCAGCGTCGCTAAAACAGTAATAATTCGATGAAAACGTACTTTAAAAAATTTATTTTATTCGATGAAAACCTTTAAATTAGTAAAAATATATATTTTAAACGTATTATTAAATGGATGATCTTTTAGACTTGGTACAATCATTTTCAACGAATGAACAGAAAGAATTTCGACACTTTTTGCAGCGAAATAACTCAAGACGAGAACGAAAAGATATTCAGCTATTCGATGTATTGTCGGTCAATCAAATTGATTCCAAAAGCGAGATTTATCAGGTCCTTTATCAGGATATTTATGACAAAAATGCATATCACTCCTTGAGAAAAAGATTGATTAAACAAATCAATGACTTTGTTTATCTCAAGCGAATCGATAATAACGATTCGGTTTCTGCTTCTATTAACAGAGACTTAACTTTGGTTCGACACCTGTTTGATCACAATCTCCATAAACAGGCCTGGAAATATTTGCATAAAGCAGAAAAGCTGAGTATCGATGCAGAACTGAATTCTGACTTGCGACAGATTTATAACCTCATGATCGAAAAGTATGATCAGACTCTGAGTACAGAAAGTTTGGAATCTTTAGTAGCGAATCGTATTAAGGTTGGATATCTGTCCAAAGATGAGGAGAACTTGAGAATCGTCGGTAGTTTGGTCCGGCAGGAATTAGAAAAGGTACGCTTGACCGGGGAAGATCTGAATCTCGATGAAGTTACAGATAGCTTGCTAAAACAGTTCGATTTGCAAGATTCTGTATTCAACCGCCCGCGGCTACTCTACAATTTTATTCTTTTAATGAGAACCACTGTTCTTGCACAAAAAAAATACCACAGTTTCGAAGGATTTGCCATTAATTCATACAAGAAGATGCTGCGTTCGGCATATTTTGAGAAACATCGTTCGCATCATTTGAATATGTTATACATTGTAGCTCACACCTTGTATCGAAACAAGAAGTTTGACGAGGCCATTTTCTATCTCGAGCAAATGCATGAGATTCTTCCACAGGTGAACAAAGGCATTTTCAATCAGTATTACAGCAAGTACTTCCTTTTGTTGGCAGCAAGTGAAAATTTTTCAGGAAATCTGGATGTATCAATTGCTATTCTTGAAGATTTATTATCCTCAGATCGCGTCGATAAAGTTGACAGATTGAATGCCCGACTCAATCTTTGTGTTTATTATTTCGAAGCCAGGGACTACCAAAAAGCACTGCGATCATCTTTTGAATTTTCTCACTCCGATCAATGGTATGAGAAGATAATGGGCATTGAGTGGCGTTTCAAAAAGAATATGATCGAACTGATCTTTCAATATGAAATAGGAAACACAGAAATTGCATACAACCG
This sequence comes from uncultured Flavobacteriales bacterium, assembly GCA_964496525.1. GTDB lineage: Bacteria > Bacteroidota > Bacteroidia > Flavobacteriales_D > Crocinitomicaceae > JAKSBJ01. The sequence continues at coordinate 1,502 of CAZCAD010000243.1, forward strand.
AATTGAGGCGATGCAGCGAACTTATCGAGATCTATTTAAAACGACCAAGTATAGCAGAGTAGGTGTGTTTCTCCGAATAATAAAGAAAATGATTCAGGAGCCGTTTGTCATTAATTCGCCTGACTTTGCCGAACAAATCGAACAATCATTTGAGTGGATTGACAAAGAAGAGGAAGACCTGCAGGCGATGACTTACTATGCCTGGTTAAAGTCCAAAGTGCAAAAGAGAGGGTTTTATGAGACGATGTTGGAACTAATCAGGAATATCTAACGCTTTAGTCTTGGTAAATAAAAAAAATGGCGGATATATGTAGCCTCTTCAACCTGGGGCGAGTTATAAAATTTTTCCAGGTATTTATTAAAGTCATGACGTTTGCCTTTTGCCTCAAGTCTTGCATTTTCGCTGATGTCTATAAATTCAATTGACACCTCTCTTTTTGGAGTGAAAAATACCAGGTTGGCGAATGTGTAGAAGACACTTTTAATAAAGGTTATTCCAAATTTGGGTTTACTTTTTCTATTGGCGCTTGACCAAATACTGCCCCAAAGTCCTGTTATTTTTACCCCTATGATAGGTACATTTGCAGGCATTTCGGTGATGATGCGATATGCGCTTTGTTTGTTGCCAATATGCTCTGCGGCTTTTGTCTTAATCTGTCCCGCCGGATACAGAATGGGACTTTTTCCATTCTCGAAGGCTGTCATGACCTCCGAAAATATGTTCTTCATTACATGAGGATCGCGATTTCCAGCACTAATGTCACTAACCGAAATAGCACCCATGCGCCGAAAAATTAATCCCACTATCGGCATATTTACAAAATGTTCTGATACAACCGGAACGACCTCACAATATTGTCCCGCCAGGGAACCTAAAATTTGTGCATCAATTTGAGCAGGGTGATTTGGAATTATAAACTTAGCTCCACTATCTTTTAGTAAATCCTCTCCGATAATCTTTATGCGATATCTTCGACATAAAAAAAAGTAGTAGACTTTATTGACGACTGAAAAAATGTTCATTTTTGAGATATACATTTTAACAAATATCGTGTATCTGCCCAAGGGAAAATAATTGATTTAAGTGAAGCGAATTTTTTTTTGCGAAGAATGCAATTTCTGAGCATAAAATGGGTCGCTGCGGATTAAATTGATCTTGATGTATAAGGATAACTGACATTACTATCTTAAAAAAAGTTAAGCAGAATGTCCAGTTTGCTTTTCCAAACGTCTTATTTTCAAACCAATTATCGTAATTTCGTACTATGTCGGAATACAAAGCCGGACCAAATTTATCCAGGATCGAATTTCCTCAGGATCTGAGAGATAAATTTGATATTGAACAATTACCTGATGTTTCAGATGAACTGAGACAGTATATCATTGATGTTATTTCTGAAATAGGAAATTCTCACTTTGGTGCAAGTCTGGGTGTTGTTGAGCTCACCGTGGCTATACATTATGTATTTAACACGCCTGTGGATCAATTGGTCTGGGATGTCGGACATCAGGCTTATGGGCATAAAATATTGACGGGCAGAAGAGAAGTCTTTCATACCAATCGGCTTAAAGGAGGAATTTCCGGATTCCCTAAAAGATCGGAGAGTGAATATGACACATTTGGAGTTGGTCATTCATCGACTTCGATATCCGGCACTTTGGGAATGGCGGTGGCAAATCATCAGAAAGGAGATAAACGTCGGCATGTTGCGGTGATTGGAGATGGATCGATGACTGCCGGTTTAGCCTTTGAAGGCTTGAATCACGCAGGATCCATTCAGGACACAAATATGCTGGTCATTCTCAACGATAACTGCATGTCCATCGACCCAAATGTAGGTGCCCTGAAAGAATATTTAACGGACATCACAACATCTCATACTTACAATAAGGTAAAGGACGATGTTTGGGCATTATTAGGTAAAGTTTCCAAATTTGGACCAAACGCACAGACAATTGCCTCGAAAATTTCGAACGCCTTAAAAGGAACCTTGCTCAAGCATTCAAATTATTTTGAATCCCTCAACTTCAGATACTTCGGCCCGGCGGATGGTCATGACACAATTGGACTTGTAAAAATCCTGAATGATTTAAAAGATATTCCGGGACCAAAAATCCTGCATGTTGTTACAACAAAGGGCAAGGGCTACAAACCCGCCGAAGAAGGAAATGCGACTCAGTGGCATGCACCGGGCATTTTCAATAAAGAAACGGGGGAAATTATTAAGGTCATTCCGGACTCACCTCAAGCGCCGAAGTTCCAGGAAGTATTTGGGCATACAATTGTTGAATTGGCGGAGAAGAATGAAAAAATTATGGGGGTCACGCCGGCTATGCCGAGTGGTTCATCGATGAACATAATGATGAAGGCCATGCCCGACAGAGCTTTTGATGTGGGTATTGCCGAACAACATGCTGTGACCTTTTCTGCCGGATTGGCAACCCAGGGAATGATTCCTTTTTGCAATATCTACTCATCATTTATGCAGCGAGCGTATGATCAGGTCATTCATGATGTGGCTTTACAGAATTTGAATGTTGTTTTTTGTTTAGACAGAGGAGGTCTGGCCGGAGCCGACGGAGCAACTCATCACGGTGCCTTTGACCTGGCCTATATGAGGGCTGTTCCAAATATGACCGTCTCTGCTCCAATGAATGAGTCAGAGCTGCGGAACTTAATGTACACGGCGCAGCTTGAAGATAAGGGTCCGTTTGTCATTCGATATCCGAGAGGAAAAGGTGTTCTTCCGAAATGGAAAACGCCGATGAAAGAAATTAAAGTTGGATCAGGAAGAAAAGTCACAAATGGCTCCGACATCGCTTTTCTAACAATTGGTCCAATCGGTAATAAAACGACTGTGGCCATTGTTGATCTCAAGAAGAAAGGAATTTCAGCGGCTCACTATGATATGCGTTTTGTTAAACCATTGGATGAGGTTCTTTTGCATGAGGTATTCTCTAAATTCGATAAAGTCATTACCGTCGAGGATGGATGCTTAATGGGAGGAATGGGATCTGCGATACTCGAATTTATGGCCGATCATGACTATCATGCAAAATTTGTTCGTTTGGGCATTCCCGATCAATTTATTCATCACGGCACCCAGGAAGAACTTTATACCGAATGCTTTTTCGATAAAGACGCCCAAATTATTTCGGCAGAAAAATTAATGGAAGGTATTATCTTTAATGTCTCCTCACTGGTTGGATAAAATGAAAATAATTAAGACTCTTACCCTTATACTATTTGTTCCGCTACTTAGCTGTAGCGATAGGTCCGAAAAGGATAGTGAGCGATTAACAGCCTCGGCCAGGGAGTATTTTTTTCTGGATGACAGTATCGACGTGCTTGTTGACGTTGTTGATACACTGCATATTGATGAGTTAGAAACGATGCTGGAAACCATTGAAGAGAATCAGCGATTAATTCAACTCGATATTGACACATTAGGGAGTATGATTGACGAAATAAACTATCCGACTACTGCCGACTTGGAGATAGGCAATGACCAAAAAATCAAACTTTTACAGTATCAATTAAAGTATCAGCAGCTTCAGGCAAAACAAAAGGAGTTTGTTCAAAATGAACGAGTGTTCTTAGCCTTAAAACGAGCTTCCTGGGCCGATATCGCCGGATTCAATGTAGAAGTACGATTTGATTCTCAAGGGTCAGTAAATTCTTTACTTGTCTTAATGGATGGCAACTACCGTATCGTAGATTAATTAAATATTCGACTTTATGGAATTTATCCTAAGGTTTCATCCATCTGATGAAACTAACTCAACTGTATGCACTTTTCGATTTCCTGCGTCTTGATATTTATTTCGTCTTTTCCTTCTCCCAGGTTGAATCCACCTGTGGGTCAATCTATTTCTACATCGATGGAATAAAAGTTCGTAAAGCTGCGGTTTCAAATCCGACTTCGAATCCGCCCCAAGAGACACTTCCACCTATGTCTATTGAGCAAGTGAAGGTGATAACGGGAGGCATACCCTGTGGTTATGCAGACGTTAATGGTCCGATTAGCATTAGGAGCAGCGAATCCGTTACTTTGATATATTATCTTCCGAGAATCGAAAAGGACATTGTAACCCTAAAAGTTGAGGATATAGATCCGTTACCGTATATACGTTCCACTGAGCGCGGCATCAGTCAAACCTATATCCTCTCAGAAACGGCAAAGCT
>CAZCAD010000244.1:0-3306 GCA_964496525.1 uncultured Flavobacteriales bacterium
TAAAAAAATAAAAAATGCAGATTACACATATAGAAGCAGTACCATACAAAATACTGTTAATCAAATTGAACAAAGAGGATTTGAAAACGGGTTACACAAAAGCATTTCAAATGAGTCATTTGACGAAGAAATCTTAAAACTTGGTTTTAAACCTTTAGGAACGAGGACTCATTTTTTAAGAGCAGACGTGCCCAATTTTTTTAATACGCTGGAAAATTCCGGTTTAAAACTAGATTTTTCCTTGGGTTTTCCTGATCATTATGGATTTAGAAACGGATTTAACCAGCCGGTGAAACCCTATAGTGTAAATGAAAAGAGAATACATGATGTCATTATCGTACCATTGCATATTATGGATGCGTCTTTTCGTACATATCAAAAACTGACTCCTCACGAAATCTTGAACCGAACCATCGACTTTTTTGAGAAGAACAAAGAAAATTCAATTTTTAATATTCTCTGGCACAATAAGTATTTTACCAATTATAAATTTAAGGGTTTTTTAAAAATTTACAGGAGCATATTAGATTATATGAAGCAGAATGATTTTGGTTCAATCTCTCAAATTGAACTGATAAATTTATATGATAAAGACTATGGTCATTTTCAAAATAAATAGATGAATACACAATATCAAATATGCAAAAGGTGTGTGATGGACACTACCGATCCGCAAATTAAATTTGACCAAGCTGGCATTTGCAATCATTGTAAAGGACTCCTCTCTTTACTGGGGAGCAAGAAGTATACGCCTGAAAATGCAAAGGAAACACTCGATTTAACTATTGAGAAAATTAAACAAGAAGGAAAGGATAAAAAGTATAACTGCCTTATTGGGATGAGCGGTGGGGTGGACAGCACTTACCTGGCCTATTTAGTAAAAGAGAAGTTTGGTTTGAAACCGTTGGCTCTTCATGTGGACAATGGCTGGAATTCTAAGCCCGCCGTTAAGAACATTCAAAACACTTTAAGAAAACTTGATATAGACCTGTATACGCATGTACTTGATTGGGAAGAGTTCAAAAATCTTCAAATTGCCTATCTGAAAGCTTCAGTTATTGACATAGAAGCGCTTACAGATCATTGTGTCCATGCAACTCTGTTTAGTGTCGCTGATGAATATAATATAGCATATATTATAAGAGGTTTTAATAATGCAACCGAAAGTTTGATCCCTAAAAGATGGACATTTAATAAGAATGATCTACCAAACATCGTGGACATAAATAATCAGTTCGGTAAACTGCCGATTAAAACGTTTCCTACAATGGGCCTTAAAAAGCTCAGGTATTATACAAATAAAAGGAATATTAAGACATTTTCTCCTCTCAATTATATGTCATTTGATAGAAATGAGGTAAGGAAGACCATCATAGATGAACTGGACTGGGTAGACTTCGGAAGCAAACACCAAGAGTCGGTTTTTACAAGGTTTTATCAGGGATATATTCTACCAAAAAAATTCAAGGTTGACAAAAGAAGAGCGCATCTTTCATCTATGATTTGCACGAACCATGTTACAAGGGCGGAAGCTTTAGTAGAACTTGAAAAGCCCCCTTACGAAGAACAGATGATAAGACAAGATTACGAATATGTAATAAAAAAGTTCGATCTTACAGAATATGAATTTGAAGAAATAATGAACCTGCCAATCAGGTCTCACTTTGATTACAAAACCGATCTGTATTCAAAAATAATCAAAAAGTACATTACACCTACGAACCCCTTGGTTTCTCTGATCAAGAAGATAAAGAATTGATCTTTTCATGGTAACAGACGGAACTACCGTGCAAATTGTTAACCTATTCATTATAGGCGTTAACAAAGCTGGAACAAGCTGGCTTAATTTTTTATTGGAGCAGCATCCTGACATTTATATGTCCCAGCTTAAGGAGCATTACTATTTCGGGAATATTTATCCAGATAAATTAGAGGAATACGAGAGCTACTTCCCCTTTGTAGAAGGTCATCGATATTATGGCGAGTCCACCCATATTTACAATCAGAGTGCTGAGGCCGCCAAACAGATAAAGGAGTACAGCCCAGATGCAAAGCTTCTTGCAATTGTAAGAGATCCCATTCAACGATTGCTGTCACAGTACTATTTCCAGAAACAAACGGGAGTGCTAAAGGAGAGTACGTCGCTGGAAGACGTACTGAATGATGGTGATTCTGTTTTAATTAGAGAAAGTCATTATGAAAAATCACTTCCGGTTTACCAGGAAATTTATGGAGACTCACAATTCAAAATTGTAAGCCTGGAGAATGCGAAAGAAGATTTAGCCAAATTCTGGATAGAAGTACAATCCTATCTGGGATTGGATCCTATTCCCTTCCCTGAATCCCAAAACAAATCCGAAAATGCTACGGGATCCCGGTTGTTTAGGAGCCTGTACAGAATGACAATCAGGCCAATTAAGGTCCACAATCCAAAATTATACGGTTCCTTGATTCAGAGTCAATTCATGCATAGATCGAAATCCATGCTTTTAAATTTACTGGGTACAGCAAAAAAAGAAAAGATCTCAGAAGAGTTAAATCAGCGTCTCAAGCAAGAGTTTTCACCTACCTATGAATACCTGGCACAGCTGGGTTTCGCGGAATCCTATAACGCCCAATAAGCTGAGCCTAATAAAATCCTTACTTTAGCGTTTCTTAGAATTCATTTCTAAAAAATGACAAAAGCTCTCATATTGGCGCCACATCCGGACGATGGGGAATTCTCATCCGGAGGAACTATCAGTAAAATGTCCCGCGAAGGAACAGAGTTCTGGTATGCGGCTTTTTCACCCTGTGCCAAGTCCATTCCAGATGGCTTTTCAGAAGATGTGCTTTACAAAGAACTTGAAAACGCCCTTGCTCACCTGGATATTCCCGCAGAGCGAATTAAAACCTTTGAGTTCTCTGTCCGGGATTTCCCCGAGCACCGGCAGGCTATCCTGGAGGAAATGATAAAGCTAAAAGCTGCTATCGATCCAGATACGGTCTTTATGCCCAACTCCAATGATATCCACCAAGATCATCAGGTAATCTATGAGGAGGGCGTACGCGCCTTTAAAAACAGTAATATGCTTGGATATGAGCTTCCCTGGAACTCATTTGAGTTTAGCAGTGATTTCTTTGTTAAGCTCAGTAAGGACCATCTGGATGCGAAATGGAGTGCGATCCAGGAGTATAAATCTCAGGAATTCAGAAAATACACTGATCGGGCTTTATTTGACGGATTGGCCAGGGTACGAGGTTCCCAGGTAAATACCGAGTATGCAGAGGCCTTTGAGCTGATCCGCTGGATTGCCTAATCTAAAT
>CAZCAD010000244.1:3356-5687 GCA_964496525.1 uncultured Flavobacteriales bacterium
GGATAACCCGCAGTAAAATAGAACGCTGATGACGCGGATTTAGCAGATATTCGCGGATAATTACGACCTGCCTGTCCGGTAGGCAGGTCAAAATCTGTGGAAATCCGCACGATCCGCGTCATCCGCGTTCTATTAAAGAGTTATATTTTAAGGTCAGGCCATTATCCCTTTGCGAATCCCGAATTCACGTTAAATTGCTAATCAATTGCTTTTTCCCCTCGCTTAATTTTCCCACAACCGCATCCTGCACCGCCCAATTATCATCATAGGGCACCATATCATACAAATTCTGATTGGGATCTATGATCACAAATGCCGTTCGATTTGAATCGATCGCAATCAACAGGTCCTTTGTTCCGACCGTATTTTGGATCCATTCCATCTCACCGAGTCCTTTGGGCTTTCCCTCCAAATTGGCGAGGGTATATATTTGCACATCCTCATTCTCACCGATAACCAACTCACCTTTTTCTGTACTGGTAACTAAGAAAGTACCTCCATAATTTCTACCACCGTGTGGCTTTGACAATGCTCCAATACACTCTGTCGCAACGCCGGTACTTCGATCAATGCTATAGAGTTTACCCTCATGAAAAAAAGTGGCTAAGATTTGAGACTCATCATTTTCATCATAAAATACAGAATTGATAAAGGCAGCCCGATTGGCGGTTGGCAGGCTCACCCCCAATGGGTTCTCAATGAGCATGTGATCAATTCCCTCCCGAACCATTCGTTCTGCATCTTCTTTCCGTCGCGTTAACTGAAAGGATTTTCCGGTTTGGGAATCCACACCTTCACTAAAGCCATGCTCCCATGCAAACCATTCGTAGGATTTGGATTGGGTTTCCAGGTCAAACTCAAAGATGCAATCAAAACCGGAGGAAGACACCAATATCTTTCCCTCATCCCAGGGCGAGAAATTCACCGTATGGATATAGCTGAACCACTCATCTTCAATCGTTTCAATCCCGTCGCTCGAAACAATATAAATCTTCGCTTCCGATGAGAATGCGAAACGCTCGTTTAGATAGTCGATCCCCCGGGGTTCTTTTAGCTTGACCAGAACTTCACCGTCCTCCACCCTTCCCTCAAATAGGGTAACACTGGCGACCCCCCCTTCACCGGCTGCTCTCTTCTCAACACTACCTACCCTCCCCGAAACATTCTCCTTTGATTTAAGATATCTTGAGCGAATTGAAGCCAGGTCAAAACTCTTAATTGTTAGCAATAAGGAAATCTGCCCGTAGAATGTGCTATCCCGTTCGAAATTATTTATATCTATTATCTCCCTGCTCATGCTACAATGGAATCCAGAACACTGCCTAATTTCTGCGTAAGCTGCTTGCGCGAGAATTTCAAAAGATCGGAAGCAGGGTGCTTGTTGGCTGTCTTTCCCCCTTCTCTCCAAGAATTGAATTGTTTGAAAATTTGCGCCTTTATCTTATCCTTATCATCGTACGTTATCATCCTATCCCGTTCAGCTTCAAACAACAATTTGGCCGCATCTCCCTCAGTAGGGCCAATAGACAGCACTGGAGTCCTGGATGCAATATATTCAAACAGTTTTCCCGTAATAATGAGATGGTTATTATCTGCCTCCGGCACAATGAATAACAGCATATTGGTTCTTACCATTCTTTCAACGGCTTCCTTATGAGAGACATAAGGAATGATATTCAATATTGAACTCAATCCAAACTTGTTCGACAAGCCATCCGCCAGATATTTGTCAATATTCCCAGTTAGATTCAACTTGAAGAGATCTTTGAAATCCGGTACTTCATCCATCAGCTCTTTAAGTGCCAGCCATAGCTGTTCAGGATTTTGGTTAGGTTTTAAATTACCTATATACTCCAAATTGAAATGCTCCGTGACAGAATTCTCAATCTCCGGGATATCCTCCTCGTCAAAACCATTATAAATTACTTCCAGGGTTTTGGCCCTCTCTTTAAACTCAGCTGCCAATCCGGCGCTCACGGCTACAACCGCATCCGCATGGTGCAATACTTTATCTTCGAAAGATTTGTCTTTTCGCTCTGTTGAAGCAGTTCTTGGAAAGAACTTATTGTAATACACGGTCGTCCAGGGATCACGAAAATCGACTAACCACGGAATTTGAAATTGTCTTTTAAGGTCCAGGCCTATCAGATGTGTACTTTGCGGTGGACCGGTGGTTACAATCGCCTCAATATCGTGTTCTTTCATTATTTTCTTCGCTTCTTTCAAAGCATAGGACTTCCATCCTCTTCTTGCATCTGGAATGAAATAATTCGCTCGAACGTAAAGAGATAGCTTCTGGATGAGCCTCTTGTCTTCTTTGATACCCATTAG
>CAZCAD010000245.1:0-5669 GCA_964496525.1 uncultured Flavobacteriales bacterium
TAAAAATCAACGAAAATAAAATCACGTATAGTTATTTTGGAACGAAAGATTATGGAAAAGTTGAAGATTTGGATGACGACAGGTACACCATATTTTCTTGTTCTTCAGTTATTCCCCTTAAGAGAGTTACAAAAATTGCCAAGGTGATAGGTCTTCTGGATTTTCCCGTTAAATGGGTGCATCACGGTGACGGTCCGGAAATGACTAAGGTGATTGAAATAACGAATAATTTCCCTCCAAATATAGAGTTCGTTCACAGCAAACCAAGACCCAATTATGCGGAGGTCTTGAATATTCAAAAGAATTTAAGACCGCATTTATTTATCAATTTGAGCGAATCTGAAGGCCTTGGAATTACTCTACTGGAAGCAATGAGTTTTGGAGTTCCAATATTTGTAAATGATGTAGGAGGCTGTGCGGAACTCATTACAGACATTACAGGAACCTGTGTCGAAGCAAATGACACAGAGAAGACAATCGCGGATAAAATCAGAATCCAAAAGGACCAAGGGCTAACGTATTCTCGGCGTATGAAAATCAGGGAATTTTGGCAAGAAAATTTTCAAGACTCGAACAGCTATCCAAAATTTGTTAAGAATCTTAAAAAAACATTATCCCCTAATTGAAGCAACGAAAGCACTGAAGGAAACGATAAAGCCTGGATAATTAAGCAGTGTTAAACTTTATGTCGTTCATGATTAATGATTCAAACTTTTGTAATTGCCGCAGTCCTATTTATATTGTTCGGTATTCTCGACACCTAAGTAAGCTGTAACTTCAGATGCCAGAAAATATAAACTATAGAAAAAAGTTCCGACTGTTTTTGATTACCTACATTCTCTTGGTATCGATAATTTGCTCGCTTAACATATATTTCAATGTTTATGGCCTTTTTTCGAACTATCAACTCGAATATAAAATGGTTCATAATGATCGGATCTCTAAATTTAGATGGATTCAAGACATGGAAACGACACCCGAGTGTTTTGTCTATGGTTCGTCCAATTCCATGAGGTTCATTCCCGACAGCCTTGAGTCTATGACAGGACTAAAGTCGTTTAATCTTGGTCTTTTTCACGCGCGGTCCGAAGACTATTGGTGCATGTCCAATGTCTTGATTAATGAATTGGATAAGACTCCAAAATTAATTTTTTTTGGTCTTGACGATTGGAGTTTTAGTGATGAACCGGCCGAGCCTGATGAGGTTTTTGTTGGTGCTGAAAAAAGGCTTGCTTTCAAAAAAGAGTTTTCCTCCTATTTGGACGATTATTCGACTTTCAAATTAAGGTGGGCCCAATTTAAAGCTTCATTAACCTTTGAGCATTTTAAAGAATCCATTAGTGCTTTTCTAAGTTCAATTAAAGATTCATCCGGATTTCAAAAGTCGATACCTGTAATGACCGACGTTTTTTACGAGGATGGTATACGAAAGAAGTATGGTAGAATTGATGAGGAAGACGAGGATATAACCGACACCTGCGAAACCGGAACATACGACATGACAAAATATCTCCGCGAAGTCGATTCTACCTGGAAAACATTTCCGGTAACAAAAAATGGGATACTGGATAAGAGTCATGAGAATTTCGAAAAATTTTCATGGAGGAGGCTTCAATTGTTTGAAAGAACGATAAAGTTATTGGACGATAATAATTGTACAGTGGCCATTAACATTATGCCAAATCAGAAATATTTTAGAGATGTATTAATGACCCGAACAACCTACCCGATTCGCTTACTGTACCTGAAAGGCTACCTTGAATATCTAAAAGCAAAATACAGCAATATTATCGCAATTAAGGATAATTCCGACGTTGAATATTTTGGTGGGTTTGATTATATGCACCCGACATCTGTTAATAGTAGTTTAATGCTGGAAACTTTCCGCAAAGATTTTTCTGAATATGCTTTTTAACAGTGTAATTTTTCTCATCCTGTTTTTACCACTATTCCTGATCTTCTGGTATAAGATTAAGAGTACAAAAATAAAGCTCTTAACCCTGACTCTCATGAGCTTCGTCTTCTACGGATATTGGGATTATCGGTTTGTTAGTCTAATGATATTGTCTATCGTTGTTGACTATATCTGTGGAGAAAAAATAGCTTCTGTTTTAGATTCAGATAAAAAGAGGGCTCGAAGATGGGTCGTCGCATCCGTGGTTTCCAATTTAACAATTCTGGGCTTCTTTAAATACTTCAATTTCTTCATCGACACCTTCTATACCGCCTTTCCTATTGGTGATTTTCTGGATAAACCCACCTTGGAGATAATTCTGCCGGTTGGAATATCGTTTTACACTTTCCAATCAATGAGTTATTCAGTTGACTTGTATCGACGAAAAGCCGTAAAAGTAAAATCACTGCTTCATTTCTCTGCGTATGTTTCAATGTTTCCGCAGTTAATCGCCGGTCCGATAGTCCGATATTCGGATATCTCTGAACAATTGGCTTCGATAAAAAGTCGAATTGATTATCAAAAGTTTCTGGAGGGTATTCAATATTTTGTAATCGGCTTGTTTAGAAAGCTATTCATCGCCGATTTTTTTGCAACCTATGCGGATCTTTTCTTTTCAGGAGCTTATGATTTCCAATTTATAGGAGCCTGGATGGGAGTTCTATGCTACACTTTTCAAATCTACTTTGACTTCTCGGCGTATTCAGAAATGGCAATCGGGCTGGGTAAGATGTTTGGATTTGACTTCCCAATAAATTTCAATTCGCCTTATCGGGCAAAGTCATTTAGCGATTTTTGGCTCAGATGGCACATTACATTATCTCGTTTCCTGCGCGACTATTTATACATACCATTTGGAGGCAATAAAAAGGGCAATGTTCGAACGTATATCAATCTGGCGATGGTAATGCTGATAGGAGGCTTATGGCATGGAGCGAGTTGGTTGTTTGTCATATGGGGCGGACTGCATGGTACATACTTGATGATTGAGAGAATGATCTCCCGTGAAAAACTCGCGAAGATTAAGTTGTATCCAATATTCGTATTTGTAGCTGTCTCAATTGCCTGGGTCTTCTTCAGAAGTGATAATTTGGAATTCGCAAATCAAGTAGCTAGATCGTGCTTGATGTTCGAGGGGATTGAAAATTTTTCGTCTTCAGGTGATTTGTTTGGCGTGCCGATTCCCGAATTTGTTAGAACCTATGGAGGACTTAAGTTAATGGCGGCAATTGGCTTCACCTTTATTTTGATTCGATTCGTTCCAAACACCAATCAGCTCAAGTTCAAAATGAACAGCATCACGGTCATTGCCCTGGCCCTTGTGTTAGTATTCTGCTTGATGCACGTTGATAAACCCAGTCCTTTTCTCTACTTTCAATTCTAGGAGTTAGGACTTAGTTTTTCCCTTCGTTAACAATGTAGCTGCCCATGGCGAGAACATCCAATTTACCTTCCAGATAACCGGCAATTGCATCTTGGGGAGTATAAACAATTGGTTGTTCATGAATGTTGAAACTGGTGTTTAACACCACCGGTACTCCCGTTAAATGATTAAACTCATCAATGATTTTATAGTAAGAAGGGTTAGTGGACGATCTGACAACCTGCGGCCTTGCTGTATTATCTATATGTACTACGGCAGGTATTTTCTTTGCAAAATCGGGGTTGACCTCATAAGTGATGGTCATAAAGTCAGCAGCAATATCACTCTCTTCATATTTGAGAAAATATTCTTTTGCATGATCTACATTAATACTTGGGGCAAAAGGCATAAATTCGGTTCTATTGAGTCTTTTATTGAGCCAATCATTAATAGTCGGATCAAATGGAGAAGCAAGTATCGATCGGTTACCTAAGGCCCTTGGTCCGTATTCCATCTTTCCATTAAATCGTCCAACTACTTTGCTATCTGCCAACAGTTTGGCAATTTCCAGTTCAACATTGTCATATCTGGTAAAAGGAAGTTTAGCCTCATTTAAAGCCAACTCAATCTCATTATCCGTAAACTCTCCTCCTTTGTATATTTCAGAAATCTCCGCCGCTGATTTTTCAGCGTCCGGATTATGTTTATAGTAAGAGTATAGTGCAGCACCTCCTGACAGTCCATCATCACCCATAGCCGGGTAGACAAAGACGTTTTCACAAAAATCTAATTCTCTAATTCCCTGATTGAGTTTTACGTTAGCGAAACAGCCTCCTGCCAAACACACATTTTTAGGATTGAATCCTTTCTTTTTCGCAACTTCGACGGCGTCTTTCACAAATTCCAGGACCTCGCGCTCTAAAAGAATTTGGGCCACAGCCGCTAAGTCCTCTCGTCCGTATTTCTCAAGCAAGGGATGGAAATAGGTAGATTTTTTAGACAAATCTCTGTGATGTGCCGCGACCTTTTTGCTGACAAACCGGTGTTTCTTTTTATTGTATACGACCAAATCATTCAGGCCCATTGCCTTCAAGTCCGGCTTTCCGTATGCCGCCAAGCCCGTTATTTTTCCCTCATGTCGGTGTCTCTTAAATCCCAAATCCAAGGTGACGGCACTATACATGGTACCCGGAGATTGAAAATGATGTACCTCAAAGAGTTTTGTCATTTTAGATTTCTCACCGAAAAATGCACTTCCATCTAAGCCATCGCCTCCACCGTCAAGTGTAATGATAAGCGCTGAGTCAAAAGGTGATGGATAATACGCGCTAGCCGCATGAGCGGTGTGATGATCACAATAATCGAGGGCAAATTTTTTGCCACCTAACTCAAAATAATGCTGTTTTGGGCCTTTAACTGAATTATAGAAAGAAAACCAAAGAAATTTTCGCATTGTCTTTCCAAGAAAAACGCCTGTATCAAAAAAGACTTTTAATGCAGCTCTAAAATATTTATAGTTGCCTTTTTTAGGATGAGAAAACGGCACGGCAACAATATCCACATCCTCAGCTAATATACCTTCTAATTTTAGGACTTCAGCGATGGCCTTATGCGGAAATTGACCGTCTAATTTGATTCTCGAAATTCGTTCTTCGGCGATACAACTTTTTAGCTGACCATCAATGACTAAAGAGGCACTGGTCTCATTTGTAATTCCACTGGCCTCTACGAAATTGCCTTGAATTCCTAAAACCGTTTTTTTCATTCGTGATTCATTTTAGTGGGCCAAATTTAAAGATTTCAAAAGTATAACATGTGATTCACAATGCAAAAAGAGAATAGGCTATTCTTACGCAATTAACCAACGGTCGATTTCCCTCATGAATTGACCTAAAATTATGCTGTATTTTAGTAATTTGGACAATTATAGAGCCGTCAGAACCCTAATATCACTGTTGATATGCGAGTAAGTTGCTCAAGGCTATAAAATTTTACAAGAAAAAGAGATATTTTCCTCTTCCCTTTATCAAAAAATTAGATCAAAAACAGCTTTGAACGTTGCCCTTATTTCATATTATTTTCACCCTGATCTTAATCCGAGATCCTTTAGAACATTTGAATTAGCGAAGGAATTTGTTTCGCTTCAACATAAAGTAACGGTTTTTGTACCCGATACGGGCTTTGATTACTCTCATTTCCAAGATGATCATGGTATTACTGTCAGAAGAGTAAAACCGGGATTTTTTCTGAATAAATTAGATCGAACTCAGCGAAAAGAAGCCATAGCGAAAGTAGAGGATTCACCTTCCTCAGCAACGAAAAAACCGGGACTCCTTAGCCGAATTAAAACGA
>CAZCAD010000246.1:0-5666 GCA_964496525.1 uncultured Flavobacteriales bacterium
TCTCATTTTTCTGATGCAGCCATTGGAACCGATATCTGGGCTGATTACGTTGAGAGTTTTGGAATTGGGACGGATCTTCATACTGACTTTCCGGGAGTCATTAGAGGTCATGTTCCAAACACAGCCTATTATGACACAGTTTATAATCAATACGGATGGGCATATAGTACAATTTACTCGATTTCTATTGGACAGGGAGAACTTGAAGTAACTCCACTGGAGCTGGCCAATTTGGCCTGCATTTTGGCGAATAGAGGACACTATTATTACCCGCATTTTATCAAAGAAATTGAGGGAAGGGATATCCCCGAAATCTATCATAAGAAAAACCGCACAAAGGTCGATCGGGAGCATTTTGACCCTGTTGTCGACGGGATGTGGAGAGTGGTTCATGAACCCGGAGGAACGGCACGCCGTGCACGCGTGGATAGTTTAGACATTTGTGGAAAAACCGGTACGGCTGAAAATTTTAAGATGGTCAATGGGCGAAGAGAGCAATTGGTCGACCACTCTGTGTTCATGGCTTTTGCTCCGAGAGATAATCCACAAATTGCCATCGCAGTTTACGTTGAAAACTCGGGTTTCGGCGGAACCTGGGCGGCACCAATCGCCAGTTTGATGATAGAGAACTATCTGACTAATGAAATTACCGATGAGCGCCGCGAAAACCGAATATTGGATGCGATGCTAATCCGAAGTGATTCGGCAAATGTTGTAAAACCGAAAAAGTGAGAGGAAAAGAGGACAAAATAGTTGCAAATATTGATTGGGGAATATTGCTGATTTATTTCTTGATTGTCCTTTTCGGAGTCTCGAATATTTATTCGTATGTTTACAATCCTGAAAATCCGGGCTTGTTTGATTTGAATACCGAGCATGGTAAACAATTAATGTGGGTCGGAGTTTCACTCTTTCTGGGAATGATTATTCTTTTTTTAGAATCAAGTTTCATTCGAAAGTTTTCTTACGCAGCTTACGGGCTGACCATCTTTTTATTGGTGGCTGTCTTATTTATGCCGGCTGTGAATGGAGCCCATTCCTGGTTCGGTATTGGAGGCGCCGGCATTCAACCCTCCGAGTTTGCCAAAGTTGGTGTCGCATTGGCTTTAGCACGCTATTTAGGGAAGTCAAAAGCTCAGTCCCAAATGAGTCGAAACCGAGCCGTTAATCTTGGAATTCTCGACTTATGGGGCCTCATCCCTTTTGTGATGAAAAACTTTGAAGTTGTAGCCATATTGTTGATCCCAACGGCCCTTGTACTACTACAACCTGATGCAGGAACCTGTATCATTTTTAGCTCTTTCATCCTGGTTTTATATCGTGAAGGCTATGCCGGGAATATTCTTTTATTCTTATTAATCGGCGTATTTATGGCGATAATAACACTGGTGGTGGCAGACGATAATTTCATGTTCCCTGTTCTGGATATTAAGATGTCAGGTAAGACAGGGATTGTGCTTTCATTGTTATCGCTTGGGATTATATTCTTTTTCTTGATTAAATATTTCGTCCTAAAACGGAATCGTCGATCACTTTACAAGGCACTTGTCGGTAGTTTGTTCGTCGCTATTCTATTCGTGAACTTTATCGAGGTTGGCTATTCCAAACTGCTGGAGCCGCATCAAAAAGAACGAATCGATCTGTTTTTAGGTAAGATTGAAGATCCGGACGGAATGGGATACAATATTAATCGTGCAAAGGCAGCTATTGGATCCGGCGGATTACTTGGCAAAGGGTACAGGGAGGCGACGCTCGCAAATGCGAGTCAAAAACATGTACCGATGCAGAGTACCGACTTCATTTTTTGTACATGGTCCGAAGAAAGGGGGTTTCTGGGCTCATTTATATTGGTCATACTGTACACTGTGATGCTCATCAAAATTGTCATAATTGCCGAGAGGCAGCGCTCGAGATATACCCGAATATATGCCTACGGTGTCGCAGGAGTCCTGTTTTTTCATTTTATGATTAACATTGGAATGGCAATCGGTTTAGCTCCGGTTATTGGCATTCCTCTGCCTTACTTTAGTTATGGCGGTTCATCCATGATGGCCTTTTCGATTATGCTGTTTATCTTGGTCAAATTAGATTCGGAACGAAAAACCGTTCTGTAATAATTCGTAAGATGGACGAATTGGAAGACCCTAAGAAATCACTTATTCCTATAGGCGTTCAGCTGCTGTTATTTTTTCTGCTCTGGTTCATGGGAACAATGGTCGGGCAGTTTTTCTTTGAGATCGGACTGAGGGGAAGTGTTACAGGAGATCTGGCAGAATTAGACCTCAATCAGCCAAGGTTTCTTATTCCTGCTTTTGCTCTTCACCAGTTCTTCGGATTATTGATCCCGGTCTTGTATTTTAAGAGAATCACCAAACAATCGGTATGGGATTTTGTCAAAATAAAAGGAAAGCTGAATGGAAAGTGGCTCTTAATTTGCCTGGCTGCCTTGCCAATCGGTCTTTATGCGATAGAACTATTGGCTGAGCTTAACGACTCATTAAGACACCTTATTCAAGACAACTACTTCGTTCAAAGAGAAGAAGAAATGAACAAGATTCATCAAGTTCTTTTTTATCATAAGAATACCGGGCAGTTTTTAGCCACGCTAATCGTATCGGCGGCTCTTCCGGCAATAGTGGAAGAAGTAATTTTTAGAGGGATACTATTTGGAAAATTAATGGTGACATCAAAAAACAATCTCCATTTTTCAGCCATAATCTCCGGGCTACTCTTCGCCGCCATTCACCAACAACCATTACAGATTCTGCCCATCGCTTTTATGGGTGCAGGATTTGCGTATTTATACCATTACACCCAAAACTTGAAGTACACGATTCTTCTGCACTTTTTTGTCAATGCAGTTCAGATTTCTTCCGTTTTCTTTTTGGGCGGGTATCAACTTTTCTAATCTCTAATATTCCTTGTCATTCGTTCATATAATTCTCCCCAATGTTTTCAGGAATCATATCATTAAAACAAATATGGATTGATCGCGAAACCAATCCGCATCAATGACTTTACAATTACCCACCCACCATTAGCAGTAACTGTTTACTAATAAAATGATCGCTAATAAAATTTGAGATCTGGGTCGCTCCGGGGCCCTGAGCCTGTCGAAGGGGTCGAAGGGCAGATACTACTCGTGCTTATCCGCAGAGTAGTTAATCTTGATCGCATCAATCTCTCTCAACTCTTCTTTTACATTTGACACAATTCGCATGCCAACATCTTTGTGAACCTTTAACGAGGTTACAATATCAAAGGGAGTTTTTCCCTCTCTGGCCTTCATTTGCTTCCAAACACTTACGAAAGTGTAATCCGGAGCCAACATATCATCCAATTGTATCCTGGGCTCTGTTCCTTGAGAAGCGTCTATTGGAAATCCAATATAAATGAAGTCCACATTGTCCTTATCCTTTAATTCAATTGCCTGATCCGCGAGCGGTTTTTTAATATCGACCTGGAGGTCAACCTCTTTCATAGTAGTCGCCACCATAAAAAAGAACAACAGCATGAAAATAATATCCGGTAAAGACGAGGTATTTACCGCCGGCATATCCTTATTTCCTTCCTTTCTAAACTTTCCGCTCATATCCTATCTTTCTATTCGTGCTTCAACAATTCGCTCCGGAACCAATATTCGCAGCATTTTAATTTTTTCCTGTCCGTCAACATCATCCGGATCCAACTCATTGTAGCTCCCCCAGGCAAATTCCTTACATTTCTCTTCACGAAGTTGATTCACCACTTTTTTTAGTATGTTTTGAACTTCGATGTATAATCCATACGAAGTATTGGCCTGATTCTTCAATTGAATGATTGCCATTTTTGAAATTTCATAATAAGACTTGGTAGGCATAGCCTGGCAAAGGGCTAGCTTTGATTCCCACTTTTCCTTTTCTCGTCTGAGTTCAGCATTATCCGGATCTGCCTCCAAGAGCCCCTGAAGTGTACCTATTTGGGCCTGACAACTTGAGATAGTTCTTAGATTATAAACAGGCATTGTTGCATTTGTCTCTCTCCCTTCATTGTTCGCGGTGTAATAATCCATCACAATTTCCTCCATCTCATCAATTTCAATAAACTTACCCTCGACCATTAGCTGATCATTGGAGTTTGCCAAAATTTCGAGAATGTCGCGCTGGTAAAAACGTACAACACCAACGCCCAGACGCGTCTTCAGGTTGATCCCGTTTTAAAGGGAGCGTTCTACCAATACCGGCATCCACCTCCATAGTTGTCGTCACCAGGAAGAAGATCAATAGCAAAAAAGCAATGTCAGCCATTGACCCCGCGTTTATTTCACCTACATCTCTTCTAGCCATTTAAATTATTTTTTGAAGTACCCTAAAATACCGCTACCCATTTGCATTATGATCAACCCTATTGCTACCAATACCAGGACAAATGTTGTTTGAATTCCCAGACCACCCCACATAAGTGATGTCTCGGTGGCATCATCCAAACGCATAATAGGACCACCGGTCTCAACAGTTATCATTGAGTAAGCAATTGCAACCAAGGCCCCAAAGACCACTATACCTATTAATGTCGGCATGAATTTTTTTGGATTCCGAATTATCGCCCAAATGGTGAATAATCCAATAAGGGTTCCACCTCCGTATAACAAGCCCAATGCGTAAGAAACCGACCGGGACACGGCTGCCATATCTGTCTTTTCAAGACCGGTGTCAGGATCTACTTTGGTGGTAGTGCCCATTGCACCTACTATCAGTATGACCCCAATTACCGCAACAATGAAAATTGCGATGTTCAGAATCAGTGATGTCATTTTTTCGCTCATAAGCTCCCAGTTTTTTAATGATTTCTTTCGAAGGCTTAAGCCGTTGCAACTTTGTGTTTAAGCATGACATCAATCAAGGAGATCGAGGCATCTTCCATATCGTTGACCAGACTATCAATTTTGGCCAGTAGATAATTGTAAAATATTTGAAGAATAATGGCAACAATTAAGCCGAATACGGTTGTCAAGAGGGCTACTTTAATACCGGTTGCAACAACCGAAGCAGAAATTGTTCCAGCGCTGGCGATATCATCAAAAGCTTGAATCATCCCAATTACGGTACCCATGAATCCGAGCATTGGTGCCAGGGCGATAAATAATCCGATCCAGGACATTCCTTTTTCCATTAGACCCATTTGAACTCCTCCATAAGCGACAACTGATTTCTCCACCATTTCAATTCCATCGTCTGACCTGTCTAATCCCTGAAAGAAAATGGACGCGACGGGACCTCTTGTATTTCGGCAAACTTCCTTAGCTGCCTCAACACCACCCGATGTCAGTGCATCTTCAACTGATTCTAATAGTTTCTTAGTATTGGTTGAAGCTAAGTTCAAGTAAACAATTCGTTCAATAACTAAGGCTAGTCCAAGTATCAGACATAGAAGGACGATTCCCATAAATCCGGGGCCACCTTCAATAAATCTCGTTTTAAGCCTGGTTTCAAGGGGAATCTCATCTGCGTTTCCACTTGAAGTCGCTGAGGTGTCTGAAGCTGTTCCACCACCGTTCTGTGCCAGCAATGTCATATCTACGCCCTGATAATTTTCATCCTGAGCATAAGTTGTATTTGATATTCCCAGGATTAAAAAACCTGCAATAGCGACTAGTGCTAATACCTTTTTCATAAGTCTAATTTTAA
>CAZCAD010000247.1:0-5649 GCA_964496525.1 uncultured Flavobacteriales bacterium
GAAAATATTCCAAATAAATTCTACTGAAATCACAATAGATTTGTGACTGCACATGATAACTTCCAATCAGGTTTGCTATTTTTTGCTTGTATGCCACAGATTCGGAAAACGTTTTTAGTTTTTTCTTCGTCACATATATCCTTCCGTTCTTATACTTTTCTTCCTTTACATCAATACCATTTTCTGCCAACTTCTTATAGATTTCCTGTTCATCAGCCGACAAGCCCTCCTGCTCATAATAACCGATTCGAATTCGGTAATAAGTTCCTTTCAATATCTTCTTTAATTTTTTTCTTGCTGAGGTGATACTTGGTTTATCTTCCTCCCAATTTCCTTCGATAAATTGATCCAGTGGAATTCTTTTACCCTCTTGGTAAGCTACCGGAAATGGATCATATAAAACACATCTTAATCTGTTGGCTAATTCCCGTGCATCCCCGTAATGATTGAATATGCCAATAGAGAAATATCCCTTTCCCTGACCCTCTTTGAAGAAGACAGGACTTAGAACTGCGAATGTGGCCAATAGATTATAATCATACTTATAACTCGAGTAGGATGAATACGCCACCTGGACAGTCAAGAAGCTTCCCTCGGTAGGCAATGCGTTAATCGTGATTTTGTCTTTTATCGCATCATCATAAATCGGCTTATATCTATCGTTTGCATATAGATTTGAGGCGAACAACAACAATAGGATTAATATGCTTTTAACAGAATAATCAGACATCTTGATAATTATTTGGTTTTAGCCAACCTCATACAGTGACGAATCTGTAACTCTATACATTCAAAGGGTCAGTTTGTTCATTATAAAATTAACCCAATATATCCATGACCCCCTCAAAATTGTCATCTATTCTGTGATTAAAATCTCTTGCTACTATCTCATCGGCCTGAATGATAAACAAAGAAAGCACGGGCTGGTTATTTGTTCTTAAACTAAAATGTGTAAAGACTATTTACCGGTTCAATTCAATGATGCTTGGGTATATTGTACTTACCAAGATCAAAAGGCAGAAGTAAATATCAATTTGTAGGTAAAAACTTAAAATCAAAAAAAACCAGCCAAGTGCATGAACCACATTCCGTTGTGAAATGGTTGTGAAGAAATGAATAAACCCCATAAATACGAGGGTTTCTGTTGTCTCACTAGGACTCGACAAAACTCTGTCAAAACCCCAATTTATTAGAAACCTTGATTTTACGGTATCAAAAAAGCACCATGGATTCAATTAACGCTAATAAGGTGGTCAATTAGAAATCATAAGCTGCTTACCATGGTAGAATGCTGGTTTGCCAGCCAATAGTTGGTAATTTACTCTTTGATGTATTTAACCACGGCAGGTTTAAAATTGTCGGCTGCTAGTCGAATGACATAAATACCTGCGGCTTCTTCGAGCTGAATTTCGATGAGGTGTTTATTACCCGCATCAATTCGCCGGACAAGCTGACCGGAAAGGCTCGAAATTTCTACTGATGTATTTTGAGCATCCGAATCGATCAGAATATAAATGGTTCCCAGACCAGGGTTCGGATATAGCTGAAAATTAATTTTACCAAATTCTTCAACTCCAAGTACGATCACACCGTGGCAATTTGAAGTATCCACACATGTTCCATCATCGACAATCACGGCATAACTTCCGGTGGTTGTAGGAGTGAAGTCCTGATTTGTTTCGCCGACGATGAGCGTCATTCCGGAGCAGTCCAACCACTGATATGTTACTCCGGAAAGCACAGCACTTAAAGTACCTGAACTTTCTGTAACCGAAGTGTCGATTGTATTAATCGTCAAGTTTATAGTAATCAAACTATCACAGCCTGCCGAGTTCATTAGCGTATCCTGATAAATTCCTGTTGTAGTATATGTATAGTTTCCGCTGGGAGACAGATAGGAGTTACAGGCAGATGGTGATATGGAATTTGAGGATTCACAGGAAGCTCCTTCAAAGAAGTAAGCAGATCCGGCTCTGTCCATAAATGCGCCGCCACCCACATCGTGATCCTCCCATCGGGTGCCTGCAATCACATAGTTTCCGCTGATGCCAACCGAGTTGGCAAACAAATCATCTACATCTCTATCTGAAGAGACAATTTTACTAACCTCAGTCCAGCTTCCTGCTGTTCGTTTGAAAACGTAAGCCGAACCGGCATCTGTCATTGTTGCTCCCCCGGATTCATTTTCGTCTTCCAAATTTGCTCCCACTACCAGCTGATCTCCGTCGATTGCAACCGACCATCCAAAGTCATCTTGAGTTGCTCTGTCAGAAGCAACAATTTTTTGAGCTTCATTCCAAACTCCGGCGCCGTCTCTTTCGAAAACATAAGCCGAACCAGCGTTGGACATAAATGCTCCACCAGTTTCATCATGATCTTCAAAAGCAGCTCCAATGATAGCATAGGTGCCACTGATTGCAATTGACTTTCCAAATTCGTCGTTCGCTTCTCGATCGCCTGCAACGATTTTTTGAACCTCAATCCAAATACCTCCGGAATTACGTTCGAAGATGTATGCCGAACCCGCTTCTGATAGTGCTGCTCCACCTGCAGCGTCATGGTCTTCTTCTTCCGCACCAATAATTGCATAGTCGCCGCTAATTCCAACGGCATGTCCAAACTTATCTTGAAACTCCCGATCGGAAGCAACGATTTTTTGAACCTCATTCCATACACCACCGCCGTCTCGCTCAAATATATAGGCGGAGCCTGCACTTGTCAAAGTTCCGCTGCCTGAAACATCTTCGTCCTCATCTTCAGCACCGATTATTAAATAATCTCCGCTGATAGAAACAGTCGACCCAAATTCATCACTTATCGCTCTGTCAGAAGTAACGATTTTTTGAACCTCGACCCATGTACCTCCTGAATTGCGTTCAAAAACATAGGCAGAACCTGAATTAAACATAGTCGAGCCGCCTGAAGCATCCTGATCTTCCCAACGAGCTCCAATCACTGCATAATCGCCGCTGAGTGAAACTGCATAGCCAAATTCATCATTCAATCCTCGATCGGAGGCGACAATTTTCTGAACTTCGTTCCAAACACCGTCGGCATCTCGCTCATAAATGTAGACTGATCCGGCCTGCCCAATGGTACTTGCACCGGAAGCATCCTCATCTTCAAGATAAGCTCCAACGATAGCATAGTCTCCGCTAATTGCGGAAGCATATCCATACCAGTCGGTGTCAAATCGATCGGCTGCAACGACTTTTTGAACCTCTGCCCATTGCGCGATGGAGGTAGAAGTCAAAAGCAGTAAAATTGATAGAATTAGTAAATTTTTAGGGGATTTCATTTCTTGGTTTAGTTTAAAATTTCGCAGCGGATTGAGGCCTTCTACCAGCTGCTGATTAATAGCCTCCTGGTTTCTGTCAAATCATTGGCGGTAATGAACATGAAATACATTCCATTTTCGAAGTCAGAAGTAGTTAGTTTTAAATTTCCATCGAGGGCCAAATTATCATAAGTGATCTCTTTTATAAGAGAACCCTGGACATTATATATCAAGATATTCAGATCACTATAAACCTTAAAGTAATCGAATGAAACGTATTCAGCTGCAGGATTTGGGTAGAGATCACTAAAAAGAACTTCAGTCAATTTCGACTGAACTGCAATTGTTTGTGAATATTTAAATCGCCCGTCCAAATCAGTTTGTTTCAAACGATAATAAGTTAAGGAAGAAAATGGCCGATCATCGATAAATTGGTATTCTAACAGACTACTTGAATTTCCGGCTCCTTTGACTTCGTGCAATACCTCCCAATCAACGGCCTTATTACTTTTCTCAATCGTAAAATAATCGTTGTTTAATTCACTGGCGGTTTTCCATTCTATCTCATTATACGAACCTTTATTTTCTCCGCTGAATTCAACCAAATCAATTGGAAGAATGAGAGCGCAGAGCTCGACATCGCAGGTCGGTGTCCATGATCCATACATGCCACCACCCCATTCAGTTGGCGTAAGGGTCAACATTGTACCGCCTGCAGTAACGACAGGCGTAATGGCTACAGAAAGCAAATCAGCTGTTTTATCAGACCGGACTAATATTCCGGGGTCAATACAACTGGTTAAGCCGGAAGTATCGATCAGCAATAAATGATTATCCATAGCTCCACAACCCAGGTTATTATCGTAGGCGCCACCAAGAACAAGACCGGTGGTTCCTTTGAGATCGATGCTCAGGACCGTTTCTTTTTCACTTCCTGCAGCACCCGTCGAATTGTAAGTGTAAAACCACTTCACATTTCCATTCGTATTGTCCAGGCGCATCAAAAACATATCCGCGCTTTGAACTCTTAATGCTGTAGAATATGTATGACCCGCAACCATTAAATCGCCATTGTCCAATGTCACAACCCCTGCAGCACGATCATTTCCTCCTTCACCATATTCTTTCGCCCAAACCAATGCTCCGGCACTATTCACTTTCATTACATAAATATCATCCGATCCATGCGGCCCGGAGCCATCATAACCGACCACTACAAAACCACCATCCTGTGTTTCTGTTATCGAACTATTTGTGACATACATGGATCCCCATCCTGAATCAAAGGCTCCGGGTATAAAGCCCGAACTTCCCATATCATAAGTGTTGGCCCAGGTAACAGTTGTGCCATCAGGCGAAACTTTTACCAGGCATAATTCACCTCCGGAATATCCGTAAAAAATGTAATCCCCGTCGCTGCACTGTTCGACTGAAAAACCGTAGTCAAAACTCCCTGCTCCAACTGCGCGAGTCCAAATCAATGTTCCGGCTGAATTAAACTTGCAGGCCACAATATCTAAACTACCATGTCCGGATGAGAAGCTCGTTGCTTCAGAATAACCCAAGGCAATAAAATTACCGTCAGTCGTTGCTCTAATTGATTGAAAATAATCATACTTGGTTGTGACATTTAAATCCCCGCTTAAGTACTTTGACCAGACAAGGGTTCCGGTATTATCAACCTTAAACATCCAGGCATTGGCATCCGATCCTGTCGACGATTTCCAATTTTTTGCTGAGGATGTAACTGCAATAAATCCCTGATCAGAGGGATCTTCAACAACAGCCACATAACGCGTTGTGTTCATTGAATCCGCGCAAAATTCCCAAACTATATTGCCTCCTGCATCAGTTTTTATCAAAGTGGCGCCAACATCCCAACCTTGATTAGTATCATATGTCATTCCCGCCATTATATAACCCCCATCTGAAGTAGCATGGGCGTCTGTACACCAATCGGCCTGGGTTGTACCATACAGGTGCTGAAGTTCTGATTGTGCAAAACAATTCGATGAAAAGGATAGAAATACGAATAGAAGAGTAAGTAATATTCTCATATCAAATAGTGGGATAATCCCAGTATTAAATCGATATAGGCTACAAATTATTGTTAAATTAAGTAGCGTATCTACATGAAAATTAGACTTTTAGCGTCTAGGCTGTAGTAGTTTGATAGAATTCGATTAATTCCAATTAGAATTCGCTAATCCCCTTTTTCAGGATTCTATTTAACTCCGTCTTCTTCCTCAAGGAAACGGGCAATTGCACACCATTAGTCAGGTTTATGCAATTGCTCTTCTTGTCAAAAGTTTGGAGATGAAGTAAATTTACCAAATAGGACTGATGCGATCTGAAAAACACATTACTGGGAA
>CAZCAD010000248.1:0-5630 GCA_964496525.1 uncultured Flavobacteriales bacterium
GATGTAACGAGCGATCAATTTCTGTTTTTGATTAATGTGGATGCTAGCTAAAAAAAGCAGTGATCCTTTCGGCAACAAATGTGATATCCGAAGAAGTTATATTGTAATAAAGAGGAAGGCGTAAGATCTTTCCACTCTCTTCAGAAGTGAAATTATCAGCTCCAGAAAACCGCCCGATTTCATGGCCCAACTTACTGCTGTGCAGTGGCTGAAAATGGGAGGTGGCAGCAATCCCTTGGTCCGCTAGATAAGCAATCAGTTTATTCCGCTCTTCTGAGTTTACAGACCTTATGTGGAATATATGTCCGTTGTGCGCGCAATGCTGTGGAATGCTGGGTAATACAATGTGTTCCTTGTTGGAGAGCTCCAATAATGAGTTATGGTATAGATTCCAATTTCTCAAGCGCTGGGCATTTATCGAATCTGCGTCTTCCAATTGAGCGTACAGGAATGCTGAATTCAATTCTGACAGCTGATAATTTGAGCCGACATCTGTCCATTCATAGTGTTCCACTTCACTTCTTAAGAAAGCTGATTTGTTAGTGCCTAAATAATAGATCGTTTCTAGTCTGTCCGTCAATGAATCGTCGTTAATGGTGATGGCACCACCTTGTTCGCATGTGACATTTTTTTGATGATCAAAACTGACACAAGAAATATCTCCGAAGGAACCCAAAGCAGCATCTTTGTAAGTGGCTGAGATACCCTGGGCATTGTCTTCTATTACAGCGATGTTGTGCTTTTGTGCAATACCCATTATAGTATCCATTTCACAGCCCACACCTCCGTAATGCATGACAACTATTGCCTTGGTTTTATCCGAAATGCCTTCCTCTATAAGCGTTTCATCAATATTCATCGTTTCTGGATTTATATCGATAAAAACAGGAATGCCACCTCTTAGGACGA
Source organism: uncultured Flavobacteriales bacterium (assembly GCA_964496525.1). GTDB lineage: Bacteria > Bacteroidota > Bacteroidia > Flavobacteriales_D > Crocinitomicaceae > JAKSBJ01. The sequence continues at coordinate 910 of CAZCAD010000248.1, forward strand.
ATGGGTTGGCTGTTGATACATGTGTGAAAGAGGGCATGATTACTTCATCGCCGGGTTTAATATCCAACAGGAGTGCTGTCAGTTCAAGGGCTTGTGTACAGGATTTTGTGGTTTTAGTGAATCCGTTGGGGTAAAGAGCGCCAAACCATGCTTCAATTTTTGAATTATAAATGTTACGTGCTAACTGGGATGGTTCGTCAAGAAGTTCTTTCATCACGATTCGCTCCTTTCCCGTTAGGGTAGGGACACAAAAGGGGACGCGCGTATCAACTTTATTGGGCATTGTGAAAAAAGATAGATTAACCGGGCTTAGAGATACTAAGTACTGTGAAATACATCATGTTAAGAGACGTTACAAAGATAATAGAACGCGGATGACGCGGATTGAGCTGATAATCGCGGATTTTGACCTGCCTACCGGACAGGCAGGTCGTGGTCATCAGCGCAAATCCGTTTTATCCGCGTCATCCGCGTTCTATTAAAGAGATTTTCATTATCCCGAACTCACGTTAAATTAACTCGATTCCAACGACTCGTGCATTTTTTCAATTCCAGAAAGAGTGGATTGTTGCTCAACACGTGTTATCAAGCCATCGTTCTCCGGCCTGGTTCCCGGTTCTTCGGCATATCCGTTTTTGTAATAATCTGCGGACACCTTGTAACCAGATAGATCCCCGTTAGGCTCTTCAAAATAAAGCATATTGTCGGCTTCCCTTGGAATCAATCGCAGATTGGCCGCGATTCGGGGCCGGCCTGAGTTGTTCGGCATCGATCCATGTGGGATTTTTTGATTGGCAATTAAGGCTTCACCTTTCTTGAGTTCGATGACCTCTATGTTTTTGTCGTCCTGAAACTGCTCAGGGAAATAGATTGGTGGACCAGAAGCCCGAACGAAATTCACCGTTTTATGGCCCATTCTCTTGACAAACATTGCTCCGTTGTCCGTGCTTATATCATCTAAGCCACACCAAATACTCACGGCCGCATATTTCGTTTCATCGGTCAGTGCTGGATCAAGATGGAGATTGAATTTTTCTGAAGTTTTTGCCTCTTTTACCAGGAACTGGGCCAACACGGGGACATATTCAAACAAGTATTTTGATGCTTGAAGTTCAAACACCGCTGTAATTTTTTCGAACGCGAGCTGCTTGAACGCCTTATCGTCGCTGAGTATACTGCTGTGCAACCCTTGCGAATCCTGTGTAATGGTATTGTCCGTGTAAAACGCTGAGAGCTCCTCAACTTCCGCTTCACTGAGAAAGGGGATGATAACATAACCATCATCATCAAATTTTTTCTGCAGTTCTATGTCATGAAATATTTTCCGCACGCTAATTGGGATTAACCTCATTCATTTCTTTGGATGCAATGATCTTCCAGCTATTCAAATTGTCTTTTTTGAACTTCAAATGTTTGGAGCTCTTGGAATCGTCTCCATCAAACCCATTGATGTAAAAGTCATCATCGAGGATTTCATAGACGGAAAGTGTATCGTCTTTTTCCTTAAAACACATGATACTCTCCGCTTCATTCGGAATGAGGTGCAAGCCCGCAGCAATTCTCCTATCATCCTGTAAGTTCGGCATAGAACCGTGTGGAAGTTTTTGATTCATGATAATCGCCTCTCCCTTTTTTAAGACAATGTCAATTTTATCACCTTGATCCTCAATTTGTTCACGGATATCCTCATCCACTGGATTGTGCATAGACACGGTCCTGAATCCTTCAACAAACTTGTGTCCCGACTTCCAGACAAACAAGCCACCGTTTTGCTCATTTATGTCTTCCAAAGCGCACCACACCGTCAAAGAGGTGTGTTTAGCTTCATCAACAGTGGTCGCATCAACATGTAAATCAAAGCGAAATGATGTATTGGGTTCCTTGATCAGGTAATGGGTAAAAAGAACCTTATAGTCGATCAGGTGTTGATCCAGTTTATTTTTGAATAGTTCCTCAAACTTTAGGGAAACAAGCTTTTTGAAATGGGTGTCTTTAGAAAGGAAGGAAGTGTGAAATCCATCCCCGAATTCATCGTTCGTGTTGGTACTATAGAGATTTCGCAGTTCTTCAACTTCTGATTCGTCCAGAAGAGAGGTGATCACATAGCCGTCTGCATTAAAATTATGCTCCCACCGTTGATCTTTGAATACCGGCCTCATTTTGATTGGATTTATCGAATTTGACTCCATAAACACCTAAAGTTAACCCGAATTCGGAATACGGCTGGCACATTCGCCATTTGAGCACGAATACGAATCTGTACGAATTTACGAATGTCTACTCTGAAAGATGAGGGAATTAAGCAGGTTATTAGAAGATTTTTACGCCTTTGTGTTATAACGTTAGGGGATGCATTCCCTACTTATTAAAAACTACATCTGCTTTCTCAATTGAAAGTAATTTGTAAAGCCTGCATTCGTAAATTCGTACAGATTCGTATTCGTAACCAGCCATGCTAAGCATATCATTAATCTTAACTTAAGTTAAATTTAAATAATTTTGAGTTCCCCCCGAAAGGATCAGTCCTATGACAGTGAATTATTCAGGCCAAGACAAAGTGCAATCTTCGAATGTAAAAGACATTGAAGGCATGTATAATTGGAAGGATGTACATGTAAGCCAACTAGGCTTGTTTCCAAACGGCTTTAAAGAAATATTTGAAGGCAATCTCGACGGATTTCTGATTAGGGGGGTGTTGTCGGAAGAGGAACTTCAGGTTTTTAAAGGGAATTTTCCAAATTGGAAAACAGAGGATCAAACAGCGATGCCCTTCGGAGAATATTATGGAAAAAAAGTGAACACAACCGAAGGGAATTTTCAATTACTTAAGTTGGAGGATTATTTTTCCTTATCAGATACTTTCCGAGAGGAGTTGAAAGATGTCTTTGAATTTGACATTGAAAAGAGGATTGCGGAGACTATCAATGCAGTGGCAGCAGACTGTAGCGTAGAAGTTCCTGCAAATGAATCAAATCAGAGTTTCATACCGGCGAGCATACGTGTTTGCTATCCGTATAAGGGGGCTATCGGATCGCATGTGGGCAATGATTTTAATTACAAGATGCCGGAAATTATACTGCTCCATGATATGGCTAAATTGGAAGGGCAGCTCAGCTTCTTTATCTTGGTTGAGCAACCGGATTCAGGCGGCGAGCTGGCATTGTTTGATCTGGTTTGGCCGGAAAGTCCCGAATCGATAACAGCTGGAACTCAATTGAGTAATGAGGAGAGAAATGAAGTGCTGGAGAATTTGAAAACCATGCACATTCAACCGAAAGCCGGGGATATGATTCTATTTGCCGGAGGGAGAATTTGGCATCGGGTAAAGGACATTGGCGGCGGAAAAAACCGAACTACGATCGGTGGATTTGCGACTTTCTCAAAGGATGAAAAGAAGATTTTTATCTGGGGGTAGTAGAGGTTGGTTTTTAACCGCAGAGAGCCACAGAGTTTTACGCAGAGGGCCGCAGAGGAGATATTATCTCGTGTTCTTCCATAATTTCTCCTCTGCGGCCCTCTGCGCCTTCTCCGCCGCTCTCTGCGGTTAAAAACCAACACCTAACAACCTCACTCTAAATTCTCAATCGCAAGAGAAGAAGCAATCTTAATAGGGTAGCGGTAATTCGGTTCACGGGCATTGGAGTCTTTGTTGAGAATTTCAAATTGAACCGCTTCATTTAATTTCACAATAATCTTCTTTCCGCTCTTTATCCGCAAGTTCAGTTTATAGGTGCCTGCGTTTAATATGTTGGGTGGAATTTTCCAGGTTAGCTTGTAATCCCCCGATTGGAGTTTCTTGTTCGTGGCCTCATGAAAAAATGTTGAATCTCCGAACAATTCGTGATTAAAAATGTCAAGAAGTGCAAAAGCAATCTGGCATTCATTATCATCATCCAATATGCGGTAGGTTAGTTCAACGGCTACCTCATCCTCCACAAATAGCTCATTTTCGAATTCTTTGTCGGATGCTTTGGCAAGCAGGTTGCTGATTTGGATCTGATTATTATTCGTATTGACATCATCCGAATCACTCCACTTCTTTGAGCGCATGCGCTTCGTATCCTCTAAATCAGAAGAATTGGAATCAGAAGAGACACTCCTGTTTATCAATAACGTTTTAAGGTACTCATAAACCGCGGCAGTAGAACTTCCCAAATCCGAGAACATGCCCTTTTCAATTAGGGCATATCGATTACAAACCGTGAACAATTCATCCATATTGTGAGATACCAAGATGATGGTAGTTCCTCGATCGGCCATTTCCAATATCTTTCTGGTGCTTTTTTCCCTGAACTCTTCATCCCCGGTTGAGAAGATCTCATCGAGCAGCAATATATCGGGATCCATATGAGCAAAGACAGAAAAGGCCAACCTTGAATACATGCCAGAGGAGTAAAACTTTAACGGGGTGTTGATATAGTCTCCTATTCCGCTGAAATCCACTATCTCGTCATACTTGGATTGAATTTCTTCCTTGCTCATTCCCAATAATCGCCCATTGAAGTAAATATTTTCACTGCCCGTAAGATCTGGGTGAAACCCCGTCCCCAATTCCAAGATGGACATGAGGCTGCCACTGTACTCCACACGCCCTTCAGTGGGTTTTGTCACTTCACTGAGGATCTTCAAAAGGGTTGATTTTCCCGAACCATTCGGACCAAGAAGTCCAAGCACATCCCCCTTTTCCAGATTAAATGATACGTTTTTCAGGGCCCAGTTTT
>CAZCAD010000249.1:0-4398 GCA_964496525.1 uncultured Flavobacteriales bacterium
ATCTGCGGTAATTCAATTGAGACGAAACGATGTAGAAAATCTTGACTGCGATGAAAAGTTGTTTACCCGTGTAGTTAAAATGGCATTTAACCAAAGAAGAAAAACCCTAAGAAATTCGCTTAAATCACTGATAAACAGTTGCTCAGAGAATATAAAATTCGATCCAAATTTACTTGGCAGAAGGGCTGAAACTTTGTCAGTGCAAGAGTTTGTTGAATTAACCAAGGGATTCGAACTTAATAATGTTGTCTCAAAGGTTTAAAACCTATTGACATTATTCATATCTTTATTAGCAAACCTTTTAACCGGTTTATTCGTAGAAAAGTATAGGATGAGGAAGTTAGGCTCTATTATGATATTGCTTATACTGCCACAACTGTGCAATGCACAGACTTGGCGGGGTATGCGTCATGAGGTGTATTTTGGCGTTGGTGCGGCAAACTTTCTGGGAGATTTAGGTGGTGCAAGAGGTGTCGCAACCCACAATATAAAAGATCTTAAGCTTCAGTCCACTCGTCCAACATTTCAAGGAGGCTACAAATACATGCTTTTTCCGTCATTGTCCGTTAAGGCGCAATACACCTGGGGAATGTTAAGCGGTGACGATGCTATAACAAAGAATCCAATTCGAAACGACCGAAACTTAAGTTTTCGAAGTTTCATCAATGAAATTGCTGTCATGGCTCAGTATTATCCGGGAGAAGAGCGCATTCATCCTGCTTACAAAATTCGTGGTATCAGTGGTAACCGAAAATTTTCCGTGATGCCCTATTTTTTCGCCGGCTTCGGAATTTCATTCTTTAATCCAAAGGCATTGTATAATGGTGTTTGGACTACCCTTCAACCGCTTCATACTGAAGGTCAGGGCTTGGCAGGAAGACCTGAGATCTATAAGCGTTATACAATGTCATTTCCGTTTGGTGCCGGTTTAAAGTATTTGATCACCAAGCAATGGGCGATTAGCTTTGAAATGTCATTGAGGTACACACTATCTGATTATATCGACGATGTCAGTACCTCCTACTACCACAAAAGTGAACTTTTGGCCGCTTTTGGTCAGGCTTCAGCGGATTTATCAGACCGAACGCTTGATCCGGATAACGGCTTTACCGGCGTAATTACCTATGCGAACGGAATTAATAATTATTTGCAAAGAGGAGATCCAAGGTGGAATGATGCCTATATGTTTGCAATATTTAGCGTTCATTACCGTATTAATCAGAGGACAATCTTTATTCCTAAATTTTAGGGTATATAATGCGGTACATATTCATTCTTATAATTATAGGGGTTTTACCTCTTTCAGCTCATTCACAGCGGTTTAAACGGCAGTTTGAGTTTGGCTTTATGGGTGGTGGGTCTTATTATATCGGAGACTTGAATCCGACTAAACATTTTATTCATGCTAAACCGGCCTTTGGATTGATAGTGAGGTATAACATGACGCGGCGATGGAATTGGCGATTTAACGCGACTTACGGAAGTGTTGTTGGAGCGGATGCAAAGTCCGATGATCCCTATCAGCTCAATCGAAATTTGAGTTTCTCATCCCGAATTTTTGAGTTTGCTGTTGGTGTTGAGATTGATTTAGTGAAGTACGCGATTAACGACATGAAAAATCCCATAACTCCCTACTTCTTTTACCAGGTGGCTTATTTCAGAATGAACCCACAGGCAAACTTTATCGGAGGACTCCTCGATTTGCAACCTTTGGGAACGGAGGGACAAGGCTCTTCATTATCAACAAAAGGAAGCTATAAGTTAAGCCAGTTATCTATTCCACTTGGAATAGGAGTGAAGTTCAACTTACGCAGAGGAGTTGCAATGTCGCTGGAATATGGTGTTCGAAAAACATTCACCGATTATTTGGACGACGTTTCCGGAAATTATGTTGATTCTGATCTGCTACGAGCATTGAACGGCCCACTGGCGGCTGAGTTTGCTGATCCAAGTTTGAGCGGAAACGGAAGCTCACCGGCCGGTTTCAACAGAGGAAATCCTGCGACAAAAGACTGGTACATGATTTTTGGTGCAATGATTACATTTAAGCCATTCAAGAGTGATATTTGTGAGATGAGAGGGTGGAGGTAATTGTTGAATTATAAAATTAATGAATTTTTGAATGTTGGTGCTAAAACCGATTGGAGATTAATCAACATTTCAAAAACTCGTAATTCAACAATTCTCAAATTCAAACATTCAACAATTAGAAATACGGTGCAATCATCAGGTAAACCACGACTCCGGAAATCGCAACATACAGCCAAATCGGAAAAGTAATCCTTGCTAACTTTCTATGTGAAGGGCGATTATCAGCCAAACCTTTTAAATAAGTAAACAACACGAACGGAATCACAACAACACTTAAAGTGATATGGCTAATCAATATAATATAATAGATCATTGATGATGCGCCAACAGCGGCCGTTTCCATTACATCCAACTCTCCATTGTGATTGATATCACCGTACATTGTCGTATCAGAAGTAATATGGTAAGTTACGTAACCAGCCAAAAACAATAGTGAGAGTATCATGGCCGTCGTCATCAACTTACGGTGAGTCTCGCGTTTGCCCTGTTTGATAAATACCACCGCTGTTACCAGAACGATCGCAGTCAATCCATTGATAGACGCATAAATCGGCGGTAGAAAGGACGTATCAAACCCTTCGATTTTAATTCCAAATAATGAAGCGACCAAAATGGGAACTACAATTGAAGCGATAATTACATGTGGCTTGTATTTTTTCTCCAAATTAACTTCCATATTCATCCTTTATAAGCATTCGAATATCCTTTTCCAATTGGTTAACCTCATTGACATCCGTTCCGTCATACAGTCCACGAATGTGTCCTTCTCTGTCAATCAAAACGAAATGTTCTGAATGCAGAAATCCGCCTTCGGCATATTCATCTTCCATGGCGTTAATCATATATCCTTCTTCGCCAAGCACATAAACTTCGTCTTTTGGACCGTATAAGAAGAACCAATTATCAGTCTTCAGATTTCGTTCTGCAATATATTCTCTTAATCGTGGGATGCTGTCTCTAACCGGATCAATCGTATGAGAAAGAAAAGTAAGTTCCTCAATATCTGTGGTTGCTTCTTGCAGTCGCCGCATTTGTTCAATCATTGCCGGACAAATTGCCGGACAGGATGTAAAGAAAAAGTTGGCGATATGAATTTTACCGGCCACTCGTTCATTGGTGAAGAGCGAACTGTCATGTGCTAAGAATGCGTAGGGTGGAATAATGTGAAATACCGTATCAGCGACTTGCCGACCGTGCCTCATAACGAACTGAACATCATGCAATCCAATATAGGGAAGGGTTCGTTTTGCAGTTTCTATACTATCTGTTATTCCATCAGAATCAGTATCAGAATCGTTACCGCAACCCACTAATAATCCCGCTGATAAGAAGATAAATAGGTATTTCATTTCCTGATTTAATCACTGCGAAATTAAGTATTAAATCATCTCGAAATTGAGAATTTCAAGGAAAATAAAAGTATATTGGATAAAACCTCAATCATTTCCCTATTGCCTAGAATATTGCTCATAATACTGCTAAGCTATTCGTCATTCTCTTTGGCCCAATTAAGTAGTGAACAAGAGTCTAAAATCGATTCTTTAAAGCGGCTTATTAAAACAGCGAACCATGACAGCATCACTATAAATTCATGGAAAACCTGGGACGATATTATCTGGATTTCAGATCCCGATTTAGACTTCGAACTGAACAAAAAAATAGATTCACTTTGCACGATTAACCTTGGTAGTTTGTTGTCCGAGAATGAGAAGAAATTCTTCTTACAGAATAAGGCGTTCGCTTTTAATAACTTTGGGATTATTAGTAAAACTCAGGGGGATTTTGCCAGCGCCATTGAGTATCTTACTGGTAGTTTAAAAATCTGCGAAGAAATAAATGATGAAGAGGGGATTGCCGTTTCCTTGGGAAACATTGGAAATATTTATAGGGCACAGGGCGAATTTAATAGCGCCCTTGACTATTATACTCGCTGTTTAGCTATCAACGAAAAAATTGGAAAAAAAAACGGAATAGCACCTTCCTTAAACAACATCGGGAGCGTCTATCAAGATCAGGGCGATTTCGAGAGTGCCCTTGACTATTTCACCCGCAGTTTAACCATCAGGTATGAAATGGCCGATAAATGGGGAATTGCCTCATCCTTAAGCAACATCGGGACTATTTATATGGAAGAGGGCCATTACGACAGTGCCCTTAACAATTATAACAGCAGCTTAAGTATCAAGGAAGAAATCGGGGATAAAAGGGGGATGGCTAAGACTTTTAATGCTGTAGGGATTATTTATAAGAAGAAAGGTAATTACCGCAGCGCCATTGAATACGGTATCCGCGCGCTGAGCCTTGCCC
>CAZCAD010000249.1:4420-5623 GCA_964496525.1 uncultured Flavobacteriales bacterium
GTCGTAATGGAAACCAGAGATGCTGCCAGTACACTGCACGGTGCATACAAGGCCATCGGCGAATACAAACGGTCATTGGAAATGTATGAGCTGTATATCGTAACAAAAGACAGTATTGCGATTGAAGACAACCAAAAGGAAGTCATCCGTCAACAATTCAAGTACGAATACGAAAAACAGGCGGGAGCAGATAGCATTAAGGCCATGGAGGCCGTGAAAGTAAAAAACGCCGAATTGACTGCTGAAAGGGCTGAAAACATTCAGCGGAAACAGCAATCGTATTTTCTATACGCAGGTCTTGGCTTTACTCTTCTTTTCGGCGGATTTATTTTCAATCGATTTCGAGTAACATATAAACAGAAAGGCATCATTGAAGAGCAGAAAGAAGTTGTTGAGGAGGCCCATAAGGAGATTAAGGACAGCATCGACTATGCCAAGCGTATTCAAACAGGCTTGCTGCCGAGCAAGGGATTGGTCAAGGAATATCTGAAAGATTCCTTCATCCTTTACAAACCCAAAGATGTTGTTGCCGGAGATTTTTACTGGATTGAACAAATTGAGGGTAAAATCCTTTTGGCAGTAGCCGATTGTACCGGTCACGGAGTTCCGGGAGCAATGGTCAGTGTTATTTGCAGCAGTGCATTGCACCGATGCGTTCGCGAATATAAACTAAGCGATCCCGGAAAAATTCTTGACAAAACCCGTGAGATTGTTATTGATAAATTTGCTCAATCGGATGAAGACGTTAAAGACGGAATGGACATTGCTCTGTGTTCTTTTGAAGGCAATAAATTAAGGTATGCCGGAGCGCATAATCCGCTTTGGATTGTGAGAAAGGGTGAGGTCATGATCAGTAAGGCAAACAAACAACCCATTGGGAAGTTCGATATTCAAACCCCATTCGAGACGCATGAAATTGATTTGACTAAAGGTGATACCATCTATCTTTTTTCAGATGGCTACGTTGATCAATTTGGTGGTCCGAAGGGAAAGAAGTTTAAAGCACACGGATTTAGAGAATTACTTCTTTCCATTCAAAATCAATCAATGGAGGAACAATTCGAAGCAATTGATAGAACTTTTGAAAACTGGAAGGGAAACCTTGAACAAGTTGACGATGTTTGTATTATAGGTGTTCGGGTGTAGCAGTGGCTTAGGGATGGAACGGCCTGTCGGAGCCCACGCCAAAAAGCGTGGCGACTA
>CAZCAD010000250.1:0-391 GCA_964496525.1 uncultured Flavobacteriales bacterium
ACGTCGCATCTGCGCCTCGTGGCTAAAATCGGTATGGGCTATCGGGGCTACGGCCGGCCCATCGGTGAGGTTATCTCTTAAGGCAATGTTGTACTGATTCAGGCGGTCAAGAAGTTTGATCCTGAGAAGCATGAAGCAATTACACAAATTCCTGTTGAGAAAAAAAAGGACAAAGGAAAAGTTATGGATGTAATTGAACGAGGATACAACTTAAATGGCAAACCTTTGCGTTATGCCAAAGTGGTTGTAGGGCAGTAAGATTTTAGAGATGAGTCAGAAAGAAGACTACTACGACATATTAGGAATTGACAAAGCTGCCTCTGAGAAGGAGATTAAAAAGGCATATAGGAAAATTGCTTTAAAATATCATCCAGATAAAAATCCGAACGAT
>CAZCAD010000250.1:401-2273 GCA_964496525.1 uncultured Flavobacteriales bacterium
AAGTTCAAAGCTGCGGCTGAAGCTTACGAGGTATTAAGTGATCAAGATAAACGCAGTCGGTACGATCGATTTGGACATCAGGCTGTTGGTGCCGGGGCAGGCGGGGGCGGAGGCTTTGGAGGAATGAATATGGATGATATTTTTGATCAATTCGGAGATATCTTCGGAAGTTCATTCGGAGGTCGAAGTAGAAGAGGGGGTCAACGCGTAGCTCGGGGATCGGATCTTAGAATCAAGATTAAACTGAATCTAAAAGAAATTGCTCTTGGCGCAAAAAAGAAAATAAAGGTCAACAAATTGGTGAATGCCGAGGGAGTGACCTACAACAATTGTAAAACCTGTAATGGACAGGGTCGTGTGATGCGTGTAACTCAAACGATGCTTGGGGCCATGCAAACGCAGTCCACATGCCATACCTGTCAAGGAACCGGTAAGCTAATTGACAAACGACCGTCCGGAGTAGATGCCCAGGGATTGAAGCGTCAGGAAGAAGTTGTTGAAATAAATATACCGGCCGGTGTAGAAGAAGGAATGCAACTCAAGGTAGGGGGTAAAGGAAATGCCGGTCCTTTCAACGGTGTGCCGGGAGATTTACTTGTTGTTATAGAAGAGGAGAGAAGTAAGGATTTGCAACGCGACGGTGAAAACTTGCATCACGAAGCTTACGTCAGTTTTGTAGATGCCGCATTAGGTGCCGTAATTGAAGTACCCTTAGTAGATGGAAAAGCAAAAATTAAAGTTGAGGCAGGAACGCAGAGTGGTAAAATGCTCCGTCTTCGGGGAAAAGGGCTGCCGAGTTTGAATGGTTACGGGACAGGGGATTTGCTGGTACACATCAATGTTTGGACACCGAAAAAGCTAAGCTCTCAAGAGAAAGAAATGCTCGAAAAATTGAGAAATGCAGAAAATTTTCAACCTAAACCAGGAGGAAAGGATCAAGGCTTCTTTAACAAAATGAAAGATTTCTTTAACGGATAATTCCTGTGGGACGTTGGGTGCTGGAAGCTAGATGCTAGAAGCCGGATGTTAAATGCCAGCTGTTGAATACCTACTACTCACTACTCACTACTACAAACCTAAAAGTAATAGTTCCCGGCTTCTTTCGAATTGATTACCAATACAGGAACGCCATCTTTATTCGTAATCAGATTCTGGGCAAATGTATCAAACTGCGGAAGTATACTATCGCTATGATATGCAAAGGCTATCAAATCAATTTCCTGCGACTTGGTATAAGTAACAATATCGCTTGAATAGCCGTCCTTTTTTGATAAGATTTCAGTTACGTATGGAATGCCTTTTTCTTTAAGCTGTTTAGAAAGAAGTCCACTATGCACAGCAGTTTTTAGTTTCAGGTTTGAATCAATTTTCTTTTCAGTTAGGAGGTGTACCTCAGATCCAAGTATAGTTGCCAAACCTGATACGGCCTGCTCAATTTGCAGACTTTCCTGAGACTCGTCAAGAGGAACGGCGATTTTGTCTAATTCCGTTCCCGTATGCTGATCCTGAACCACTAGAAATGGCACATGAGTACTGGTAATAACTTTGATCGCAAAGCTGCCAAATAACTTTTGCATTCCTTTGGCACCGTGCGTTCCCATAATTATTAAAGAAGCGCTCAAATCAGATGCCGTGGTGGCGATATCTTTAAAAATTGATCCTGATTTAACATGGTAGTTAACCGCTACACCCGTCGGCGGATTTAGAGCTGCTATAATTTTTTCACATTGAGATTTAGCAGCAGCCGACACTTTGGAGTCTTTCACGACATGCAAAATATCAACATCTGAGTTTATTTTCGAAGCGAGGTTCAGTGCATAATTCACTGCATTATCACCTACTTTCGTAAAATCATGGGGCACAAGGAGCGTT
>CAZCAD010000250.1:2287-4692 GCA_964496525.1 uncultured Flavobacteriales bacterium
GAAATATTGGACCTGACTGTCGTCAGGCAGATTACAATTTTAAATATACAAAAATTTCACCCTTCCCAACCCGCACGATCGAGGCTTCTGAATTGTATGGCTTCTGCCAAATGCTGTGGAAGAATATTCTCCTCAGTCTCCATGTCAGCAATGGTTCTTGCAACCTTCAATATCCGCGTGTATGAACGGGCAGATAAACCCAATTTATCCATCGCATTTTTGAGGAGTAGTTTACCTGCCTCGCTTACCTCACAATACTTCTCAATGAGCTTCGCAGGCAACTGAGCATTATAATGCACACCCACGTAAGTCTTCAAACGCTGCTCTTGAATTTTTCGACTTTCGATGACGCGTTTTCGAATACTTTCACTGGCTTCACCTTTGCGTTTTTCGGCTAACTCCTGGAACTTAACCGCCGGAACTTCTATGTGCAGGTCGATTCGATCCATTAAAGGTCCCGATATTTTATTTAAATATCTTTTCACAATATATTCAGGATCAGACTTTGGATCATTCGGATCATAAAAATCACCCGAAGGAGAGGGATTCATAGATGCGACCAACATAAAACCCGCCGGATACTCAACTGACATCTTTGCCCTGGAAATTGTGACAACACGATCTTCCAAAGGTTGACGCATCACCTCTAAAACCTGTCGTTTATATTCGGGTAATTCATCCAAAAACAAGATGCCATTATGTGCAAGCGAAATTTCACCCGGTTTGGGATGAGATCCTCCCCCCACGAGGGCAACATCCGAAACCGTATGATGTGGTGATCGAAAGGGTCGTTTCGTGACTAATCCACTATTTGCACCAACCAGCCCGGCAACTGAATGAATTTTTGTTGTTTCAAGCGCCTCCTCAACGGTCAAAGGTGGCAGAATAGAAGGGAGTCGTTTGGCTAACATGGTTTTTCCCGAGCCCGGAGGTCCTACCAACAAAATATTATGACCGCCACAAGCGGCGATTTCCAAAGCACGTTTCACATTCTCCTGACCCTTTACATCAGAAAAGTCAAAATGTACCAGATCAGGAGAAATAACCTCTTCAGGGGCTTTATACTGTTCAACTTCGAGCTCAGCCTCCCCGTTAAAAAAGGCAGCCAGTTCCGTCATTGATTCAACTCCGTAAATGTCCAAACCCTCAACGATTGAGACTTCCTGGGCGTTTGATTTTGGAAGGATAAAGCCTTTATAGCCCAACTCTTTTGCCTTGATCGCCATTGACAAAGCTCCCCGAATGGCTTGAACTCCTCCATCAAGCGATAATTCTCCCATTATCAGGTAATCTTCAATCTCGCTGTCTGAAATATGAGAACTCGCGGCGAGAATTCCGGCCGCTATGGTTAGATCATAAGCAGATCCTTCTTTGCGGATATCCGCAGGTGCCATATTCACGGTAATTTCTTTGCCAGGAAATTTGAAACCGGTATTGTTGAAAGCCGCTTTAATTCGCTTATGACTTTCCTTGACGGCACTATCCGGTAAGCCAACAAGGAAAAAATTAATGCCTCTTGCAATGTTTGTTTCCACAGTAATTGGAATGGCTTCTATGCCATAGACGGCGCAGCCAAATGTTTTGACAAGCATATTCTATCATTTTACTTCTACAAAACAAATATAGTGATTAATATTTAATCATCTAATGATTAATAAATAATCAATGTATATTAAGAAAATAGTATGATTTTTGAACCTATTAATTTCTTTATTGTAAATGATATTTAATAAATTCACATGGGCTTGTCAAACACGCCCTTAAAAATTTAAATTATGAGATTAAAAAAAAGAACAACCGTGCGCAACGTACTTGTTGCCTCCGTATTGAGTTTGGGAATCATTGGACTGTCCAGTTTCTATATGGATGCTGAGCCAACAGAAGCTGCAGATGGCGAAACGACCGGCAACACTGCTTGTGAAGTTTACGGTAAAATCAAATTTGTAGATTACGGAGAGGATTACAAAGTAAAAAAAGTGGATTACGGAGAAGATGTAAAAATTAAATGGGTGGATTATGGAGAAGATGATAAAGGCAAATGGAAAGAAGTGGATTACGGTGAAGACCACAAAATTAAATGGGTGGACTACGGAGAAGACTTCTCAATAAAGATTGTCGATTACGGCGAAGGTTGTTAATGAATAATTAACAATTAATAATTATTAATTAATGCAAACGCCCCGATCCCCGAGCTTAAGCTTGCACTGAGCTAGCCGAAGTGAGGGGCAGGGCGTTTTTTCTTGTATCCAAAATTCATGAGCCAAATCATTCAGTCGACGGCTTCCTGTTATGGCAGATGAATCGTTCTTATATTTTTTACTAAAATCTAGCCGGGTATAAATGTCCTTCTGATCTCTCGGAGACCGAGTAATAGAAAGATGGCTAATAAGATTGAAATTCCGATT
>CAZCAD010000250.1:4760-5617 GCA_964496525.1 uncultured Flavobacteriales bacterium
TCTTGTGCGGTGCTAAAGTTGTGGGCAAGAAATCCCAAGAGTAAGACGAGAAATTTTTTCATTACGTTGTGCTTTGTTAAGGTTACCCTAACCAACGTAAAGACAGACTGAAATATTGTGAGAGATGTTAAAAAAAATTAAAAATAGTTTTTAATTTGTTGAAAATCAGATGTTTGACTCAATATAATGAATTAGTGAATGAATGACTTTTATATGAATTTCTTGGATTCTATCGGCCCATTCGCTCATTGGAGATCGAATTTCTGTATCAACAAGGCCTGCCAGCATACCACCGTCTTTGCCAGTCAATCCAACCACATAGATCTCCTTCGCTTTCGCAGCCTCCACGGCATTGATCACATTTTGTGAATTTCCGCTGGTCGAAATAGCAAGTAAAACATCACCTTCTTTACCGATACTTTCGATGTATCTTGAAAATATATAATCGTATCCATAGTCATTCGAAACACAGGAGATATGAGCAGGGTCGGAAATCGCTACAGCCGGAATTGGGCCTCTATTTTGTCTGAAACGTCCGGTCATCTCTTCAGCAAAATGCATGGCATCACTCATTGATCCTCCATTCCCACATGAAATGACTTTTCCACCTTGCTTTATTGATTCAATCATCTTCAATGCGGCTTCTTCAATCAAATTGAAGCTGTCTTTGTTTTTAATAAATTGTTCGAGAATTTTCTGAGCCTCTAAAAAATGGTCCGCTATTTGATTATTACTCATTCGAAAGAGCTTTTACCAAATGTACCAAAAAGTATAGACCGTAAAGGCACATTTGCCAAAGAACTTGTATATTTGGAATGATCGCGCAATAAAAGTCTAAGTTTATGAAAAGGACGCTA
>CAZCAD010000251.1:0-5606 GCA_964496525.1 uncultured Flavobacteriales bacterium
TCAAGTAACTCTTGCTTCTCTAATAGCTCCTCAGACGGATCCATGAAATTCTCCTTCTCAACCTGATTCTTCTCAAAATCCTTCTTCAATTCTTCAATCTTATCATTCAAATCTTGCTGCATGTTCAACAAATTCTCGAGACTGCGCTTGTCCTTCCAATCGAGATTAGGTTTGTTAACCATTGTACTTTTTATGTCTTTGATCTTCTTTTTCAGTTCGTTCGCATCTTGCAGGGCCGCATCCATGTCTGACTTCATTTTATCGTCCTTCTCACTAATAATGTTGTCAAGCTCATCTATTTCCGGAACTGCAAAAATCTGTTTGATGGAAGACGACGACTTAAAGCCATTCAGCTCATCATTATCCGTAATAACGAATGAATACTCAAGTCGATCTCCGGGATGGAGTTCATACGTGCTGATGTCAATGAAAAAAGAAAAGATTTGTTGCGTCAAACCGGATTTAATTCCAATTGGCTTAACCACTTTATAAGAGGTGTCTTTGCCACTTACCTTGATAATGGCCGATAGATTTCTGAACCCATAATCATCGCCAATTGTCCCCTCTATAAATCTTCTGAGATTATTAGTCGAGTCGATTTCTTCGGTAACAGAGATACTCGGATACTCGTCTTTCACAACTCTCACATTATAACCTAAGGAGTCCGCATTTTTAATTTCTTCGGAGCTGATCGTCAAGAGGTACTGTTCAGACTTAAAAAATCTATTTTCGAAGGTGTAACTGTTTGATAATGACGTTTTTAATGTTATTGCCGTGTCGCCAAAGTAAGCGTTAAGTTCAGATAGGTTCTTTGCTTTAATATTCCACTCAATGGTTGATCCCTCCGGCACCGAAATATCACCAGTGTTATCAAATCGCTGTTTCTTTCTACCTGTATGTTTTGGATAAACCACGGTCAAATTAATGGCCTCAATAATCGGCTTTCTAAGAACTTTTACCTTGAATTCCTTTGATGTGAATCCGTTCGCCACACAGACAAAGACAAGGTTTTCATTCAGATTGCTGAATTTATGTCGGAATTCAACTTTGGATTTTTGCTGAAGATTATAGGTTCCTGCATTGGATTTGATTTTCAATTCTCCGGGTATTTCATCCCCAACCAGCTTCATCTCTAATACATAATCCTCTCCCTCTTTGACCTCATCCTTGGATACCATTACGAAATCAAAAGGCGCTTCCTCTACGAAATCCTCATTGAAAAATACAACCCGCTCCGTACCGTCAACAAATAGATTGGGATTTGCAATTCCAACTATCCCTACTAAGCATACAATCGGAAGAAGATAGCGCAAGTATTTTCTGTTCTCTGTGAGATCAATTCCAGAAGAAAATGATACAGCCGACAGCTTGGACGCCCTTTGTTCAATGCTCGCATTGACGAGTTCCAAATTCAAGCTAATATCCTTCTTGTCTTTATGCAGTTGAAGGGTATTCTTCAGCTTGTCAGAAATGTCGGGAAATATCTTTCCGATCATGGATGAGGCATCAAATACTGAGAGATGTCGACCCAGGCGATTGAGTTTCAATAGCGGAATCAGTAAAAATTTACTTAAAAGAAAGAGGTTAACTCCGATAAAGCTTGATAACAAGAATAATCTCGTTCCTGAACCAAATCTTCCAACATATTCCAGTGTGGAAACGGTCAAATAAGTCATTAGCAGAAAAGCCAAAAAGAGGATGCCTCCTTTGATAATCTGATTGGTATAGTACTTTTTTATAAAAAGTTCTATTTGTGATATGACCTTTTGAAAGTTGTTCAAATCTTTTCTTTACTGCATAAAAGCTTATCTATTAAAGATACGGCTTTCCCTTGTAGCATACAATAATCGTGCTAAGAAGTTCATTTATTTAACATTGTTTTTATATCAGCGGTCGCTCATTGTTTTCAAAGGTTCTGCTTCACAACGTTAACGTTTTTTTGACTCCTTCCTTGCCTCTCATATAATTTATTGTTCAATTCTTTATCTTTGCCTGCTTACAAAAGAAAAAAATGTCCAAAAAAGTACGTGTCCGATTTGCTCCAAGCCCTACCGGCCCGCTTCATATGGGTGGTGTTCGAACCGCCTTGTATAACTATCTTTTTGCTAAAAGTAAGGGCGGTGATTTCATACTTAGAATTGAGGATACCGACGAGAAAAGATTAGTCGAAGGAGCCCGGGATTACATTATTGAATCCTTGAAATGGTGTGGGATTGAGCCAAACGAAGGGGTCGGGTATGGAGGCGAGAAGGGTCCTTATGTTCAATCCCAAAGAAGGAATCTTTATCAGCCTTATGCCAAGCAATTATTGGAGAGCCGTCATGCTTACATGGCTTTTGACACGACCGAAGACCTGGACACAATGCGAAAACAAGCGCAAGAAATGGGCCAGACTAATTGGCAGTATAATGGTGCTACACGCTCTGCAATGAAAAACTCTCTTTCTCTTTCGAAAGAAGAAGTTGAAAAACGCCTTAATAGTGGAGAGCCTTACACTATTCGTTTCAAACTGCCTCGAAATATTGACATAAAATTTGAGGATGAAATTCGGGGCTGGGTAACGGTTAACACCAACAACCTTGACGACAAGGTGCTTTACAAAGAAACCGGCATGCCGACCTATCATATAGCCAACATTATTGATGATCATTTGATGGAAATTACTCACGTCATTAGAGGAGAAGAGTGGCTGCCATCGGCTCCTTTGCACGTTCTTTTATATCAAGCAATGGGTTGGGAGGTCCCAAAATTTGCACATCTTCCGCTGATTCTTCGACCTGACGGAAATGGTAAGCTAAGTAAGCGAGATGGGGATAAATTAGGTTTTCCGGTATTTCCTTTGAACTGGAAATCGGCTGATGGCGAACATTATTCGGGATACAGAGAGACCGGGTATTTTGCCGAGGCTTTCGTCAATATGCTGGCATTTTTAGGATGGAATCCCGGAAGTAATGATGAGATTTTTTCCCTGGATGGATTGGTTAAAGAGTTTAAACTGGAGAGAGTGGGCAAGTCGGGTGCACGTTTTGATCCGGCGAAAGCAAAATGGTTTAACCAGGTTTATTTACGCGCTAAGTCAGATGACGAATTGGTCGATTTACTGAAGCCCATACTGGAAAGCGAAGGGTTGAAATCCGATGACAGCCTCGCGAAAATTTGTGCGATGATGAAAGAACGGGCTTCTTTTGTGTCCGATATTTTGAACGACGGCAACTACTTCTTCGAAGATGAGATTACCGAATACGATGAAAAGACAATCCGTAAAAAGTGGAAGGACGATTCTGTAGAAATAATGAATGATTTGATTAATGAATTTAAGGCGCTGGATTCGTTCGAGGCGGGAGAGCTGGAGAGGGTCTTTTCAGTTTATTTAACTAAGAATGATTACGGCTTTGGTAAAGTCGGTCCTTGTTTTAGGTTACTTGTAACGGGTAAAGGAATGGGGCCTTCCATGTTTGAAATTTGCGAGGTTTTGGGCAGAGATAAGGTGTTAAACAGAATGATCGATGGTATTCCCAAAGTTGAACAGTTAAAAACCAAAGAATCGGCATGAGGAACTTGATTGAAATAAGCGGAATTGAGGTATATGCCTATCATGGTTGTATGGAGGAGGAAGCGAAGCTGGGCGGTAAATATACAATCGATGTGGAGTTGGAAACAAACTTTCTAAAAGCAGCCGAAACTGACGAACTTGAGGACACCATTGACTATGTAGACGTTCGCCGAATTGTTGTTGAAGAGATGAAAATTCGTTCAAAATTAATAGAGCATGTCGGTTATCGAATTCAAAAACGATTGCGATCTGAATACCCCAAGCTAATTCGTTCAAGAATCAAGGTTAGCAAACTGAACCCGCCGATTGAAGGAGTGGTAAAGGAGGTTGCTATCATCATTGAGCGATGATCTAAACTCAAGTAGATTTTTTCTATCTTTGATGCCCTGTAAATCGGGATAAAGAATGGTCTCCTGTCCGCCTTGCGCCTCCGCTAAAGCTTTGGCGACACGCGGAAGGCGGATAGGCAGTGGTCGCATTTTTTGAATGTGTGTTTTATGGTCTCGTGGCCGAGCGGTTAGGCAGTGGTCTGCAAAACCATCTACAGCGGTTCGAATCCGCTCGAGACCTCAAAACAAGAACCCTAATTGGCTTATTTTAAGTTGATTAGGGTTCTTTGATATTAGATTTACCCCACATTCTACCCCACAATTTTAGATTTGCCCGAAAAAGAAAGTAAATGACTCTACTACTTACAGAAACTTCGATCAACGTATTTTTTGTTTCCTCCCGAAGTCAAGTAATAACATCCCCCTCTCGGACCGGTATAGTATGTTCTCCCACCCTTATGCTTATAATTAGAAGATGGACTATTCTTTTGCCTCTTTATTGAGTCAAAATGAGTGCTGTTTTGATTGGATAGATCCCACTCTTTTCCCACATGAATAACGATCTTAAAATCATGTTCCATTTTTAAGGTGTAATTGTGTCCATTGGCCATTAAAACAATTAAATCAGTCCTATATGGTTCGACCTTTATGGAAATTATTTCCCCAGAAATTTTAATCCCGTCCCAATCCTTAAATCGTACATCTTTATTAAGAAAATTTTTGGCTGCTAATTTTCTGCGCTGAAATTCTTCATCTTCAAATGACGGTTCAAATAAATCATTTCGTACGGGGCTTGGATAATAACAAACGATCACCTGTTCCTGCCATTCACACACTAAGTACTTTTCAGTTGAATGTAAAATCAGCATGTTCTCATATGGGATGGATTTTTTATTTATTAGTTCCAACCCAAGTGGAACAAATCCGTCTCCTATCAATTCGTAGAACATTTCCACTTCACCAGTATCTTTATAAAATCCATAACAGTCGATCACTTCTTTTTTGTAGATTTTGTCTTCAAATAAAATCTCCCGCCCATCTATCAATTCAGGTTTTTTTTTCTCCTTTTTTGTCGCCAGTCTTTGAAAATTATATTTAAAAAACAGTCTTTTTTCATAGGCGCTTAAATCACGCTTCACTCTAACTTCTTCACCATACCGAAAAACCAAGTCATTTCCCTTTGGTGGAATTAAGCTCGATAAATCAAGGGTATCACCCGGACTAACTTGTGAGTAGGCCGCAACTGTGGTTAGGCAAAATAATAATAACAGAGGTCTTTTCATTATCTTATTTAAAAACTAATCCTAAGGTACATTAATAGTCGCCTCAATTCTGAATTATAATTCCCAATCGAATTAATTCACGCTAATAAGTAGAGTTTTTATAGAACCGATAAAAACAAAGGGTAGTACGGAAATACCATTTACTTCTTTTCACAAAAGTTCATGTGACAATCCATACTTAATACAGTATCTATAGGCAATTAGCTATTTCTTTTACTGTCGTCCCATTCTTTGTTTTGACATCGCTTTCAAGTTTCCCATCAGATGTACTAATTCTGAAACTTGATATCAATTTACTCTTGAAAACATCGATTTGATTATTATTTAAATAGAACCTTGCGTACAAAATTCTATTCTCGATGGTTAACGGATTCCGAGTATAATTAAAGTAAGAATCCCTTATTCATAAACGATCTTTAACACCCTGGTGTCCATGTATTT
>CAZCAD010000252.1:0-2565 GCA_964496525.1 uncultured Flavobacteriales bacterium
GGTAAGTGGGCCATCATCGGCATCAACTACGATAGAGAAGATGAACGAGAATCGGCACTTGCACGGAGCCGTTCTCAAGTTGTAAAAGATGAGCTAATGATGAGGGGGATTGATGAGTATGACCTTATCCCATCAACTCAAGTCTTTCCGGAACCTAAAGATGCTGAAGTTCGTGACTGGCCTTTTTTACTTCTTGGAAAGAAATATGAAATTGGCGTATATTTCGAAAAAAACAACTAATGGTAGGAACTTATCTATTTATTCCACTGGTATTTATGGGACCTTTGGCTTTATTGTTTGTATTGTTTTTCTTAGGAACTTCGGCTGCTGTAGGCTAGTGTCATGTAAAGGATAATAGGGGTAATCCGAGACATATTATCGCCTTACCGGTCATTTAACAATTGACTTGACACTAGCGTAAGAGCTGGACCCATCCTGAGGAGCTAATATTATGGTCTGCACATTCGAAAACAAAATAATAAGTGCCTGATGGAAGTGCCAGGTCACCACCGTCGGTGCCTTCCCACACGGCTCCCTGGTTATCATAATCGTCAATGTAAAATACCTCATTACCCCAACGATTAAACACATAGAACTCACTTGGGGCTCCGGGAACCAAATCCTCAAGGATAAAAGAATCATTTACTCCATCCCCATTCGGCGAAAAACTGTTTGTTTGTGGAAGGCAGTCCCCGTTATGTACGACTACTCTAACCTCAAAGCTTCCAAAACAATACGGCCCATCGATTCCAACATGATAAAGCGTTGTTTGCTCAGGAAATACCCATGGATTCGGACTGGTTGAATCAATAACCTCAGTCCCCTCAACCCATTTATACGTCAATCCTCCAAAGGCATTAAGCTCCACGCCATCGGTTCTCTTTGTACAAAAATGAACCGGGCTACTTACTCCCATATCCAAAGGCTCAGACCATTTAATTTGTTGAAGCATCGTATTATTATCAGTAAAATCATCTCCTACAATTTCGATGGTAAGCATTTCATCTCCATCTAAAGAAATGGATCCCAGATTTAATACCATGATATTTCCCGGCATTAGACTTCCAGTCCAATCTGAAGTTAAGAGCAGGCTCGTACCACCTGCACCATATACATTTAATGTAACCGCGGTGATCTCCTCTATTTCCGCATTGACAACCGTTACCGCAATCGGGAAAGAACCATCACCGCAAATGTCGGTAGGAGAATTAAATGAAACGAAAGCAAGGTCAGTACCGGCTGATACCGGCGAACGAAATACTCTGCCACCTTCACCTACAACCCAGGCAGTTGTTTCGTCAACCAGATCAACTCCTTCCAGTCGGTCGCCGCCCAGGGAAAATCCCTCATTTACCCCCGCGTCAAAATCTTTTACCCAGGTAATACCGCTAACTCCAACAGTCGCGGAAGTATAGGTTGAGCTACCATCAAAAATATCCACGTCTCTCAAATGAAGACCGGATATGGGATCGATATAGGTTATCCATGTAGCTCCACCATCACCGGTTTTTGCCACAACACCTTCAAATCCAACGACTATTCCATTAAGTGGGTCGTTCATGCAAATTGCTTCCCAAAACATTTCCGGAGGTAAAGTCCCTGTTATCGACGCAGGATACCACATAGCTCCACCATCATTGGTGTACAGAATAATATCTTTTCCAACCATCCAACCATTACTCATATCCATAAATTCCACTTCGAATAATCCGTCCACGGTATGACCTGTGACAATTTCGATCCAGCTAGTTCCCCCGTCGCTGGTTTTCCAAATATACTCGCCACCTGATGCACCGGATCCTACTAACCATCCTGTCATATTATCAATCATGCTAATAGAATGCAAATCGACTGTACCGGCGCCCGCGAGTGTCATAATAGTCCAAGAATCTCCACCGGTCGTGGTTTTTAATACAGTACCATTTTGGCCGCAAAGCCAACCCTGATTAATATCAATGAATTCGATGTCGTTGTACGTCAAAATAGTACCGGAAAGGCTTTTCTTAACCCATGTGTCGCCTCCATTATCGGTGCGATAAACCAAACCACTGTCACCGCAAATCCAACCCCTGTCTGCGCTAATAAACTGAACATCATACAGATTCTCCACGGTAGGAATACCATAAAATTCTTCGAAGTCGTACTGAGCAAAAGAATTCGTGCTGCCCAAGATTAGACCAAAACAGAAAATAAGTGCCAATAATCTCATACTATTAATACGACAAGCAGACCCAAAGAGTTGGCATGAAAACTAATTAATTTGACTTTGGATTTCCAGTACTAAGGCATTATTAAACAGCACTTTCTGCATTTACCGCAGACAGCAAAGTTGACATGCTGACTTTTTCTGCAATTATCGTGTGCAGATCTGAGATCGCCACACGTTCCTGCTCCATTGTATCCCTGTCACGAATTGTCACGGTTTGATTTTCCAAGGATTCATGATCAACAGTCAGTGAATATGGTGTTCCAATTGCATCTTGCCTCCGATAACGTTTTCCGATAGAGTCCTTTTCGTCATACTGACAATTGAAGTCAAACTTTAACACCCCTAAGATTTCCCTC
>CAZCAD010000252.1:2577-5568 GCA_964496525.1 uncultured Flavobacteriales bacterium
AGATCGATGATTGCTCTGGCGGCCTCTGGCAAGCCATCTTTCTTCGTCAGAGGCAATACCGCAACCTTATAAGGAGAGAGCGCCGGTGGAATTGACAGCAGCGATCGCTCAGACCCATCTTCCAGCGTTTCTTTTTTATAAGAAGCAGAAAGCACCGCCAAAAACATTCGATCCAATCCAATTGAAGTTTCAACTACATAAGGAATATAGGAGTCGTTGAGTTCAGGATCAAAGTACCTCAGCTTTTTACCGGAATGTTCTTCATGCTGCTTCAAGTCAAAATCTGTTCGTGAATGGATTCCTTCCAGTTCTTTAAATCCCATTGGAAACTTAAACTCTATATCTGCTGCGGCATTTGCATAATGTGGCATTTTAATGTGATCATGAAAGCGGTAATTATTCTCCCCGAGTCCCAACGAATGATGCCATTTTATTCGTTGATCTTTCCAATACTCATACCACTTCATCTCTTCACCCGGTCGAACGAAAAACTGCATCTCCATCTGTTCAAACTCACGCATTCTGAAGATGAACTGACGCGCTACAATCTCATTTCTAAATGCTTTTCCGATCTGTGCAATCCCAAACGGAATTTTCATTCTACCCGATTTCTGCACGTTCAAAAAGTTGACAAATATTCCTTGCGCAGTTTCCGGTCTCAGATAAATCGTGGCAGCTTCTCCGCCTGAGGCGGATCCAAAGTCAGTTGAGAACATCAAATTAAACTGTTTAACATCTGTCCAGTTTTTTGATCCACTGACAGGATCAGCAATTCCCAAATCTTCGATCAGAGATTTGACATCGGCCAAATCATCATTTTCAAGTGCTTTGCGCATTCTGTCCTCAATCTTCTTGATTTCCTCTTCTCTGCGAAGCACATTGGGATTGGTCGAACGAAACTCTTCTTCATTAAAATCAGCTGCAAACCGTTTCAATCCTTTGGCCACTTCTTTCTCAATCTTTGTTCGAATCTTTTCGATGTAATCCTCAATCAGAACATCCGCTCGATAACGTTTCTTTGAATCCTTATTATCAATCAAGGGATCATTAAATGCATCTACGTGACCAGAGGCCTCCCAGATTTGAGGTGCCATAAAAATCGCCGCATCTAAACCGACAATATTTTCATGCATGTGCACAATCGCCTTCCACCAATAAGTTTTGATGTTGTTTTTCAACTCAGCACCCAACTGACCATAATCGTAAGTCGCACTCAATCCATCATAGATTTCACTGGACGGAAATACAAAACCATACTCTTTGGCATGTCCGATTATATCTTTGAGTTTGTCGTCCTGATTCGACATAGAATTCGTTTGGCACAAATATAATGCGTTTTAGTTGTAGCTTTCGAATGATGGATTTATATTCCCTGTTAAATACACAATATATTCCCTAAACTAGAATATTGAATTCGAAACTTCGTTAGTAAAATTGATGACCCTCAAAAATTGCCTTTTTTTTGCCTTAATAGCAGTCCTTTTGTGATCATCCAGAAAAGATAAAACTGCTCCATCCCTTACTGTAATATTTGATCAAAATTATGGTGGGCAGGAAGATGACTATGCGGAGGCTGTCATCCTTCAAAACGACGAACTCTATGTTTTTGGCACGACAGAGAGTTTCGGAGATCTGAATGGCGATCATTATTTAATCAAATTGGATTTAGAAGGAAATGTCATTTTTGAAAAAAGTTATGGCGGCGCTATGGCGGAGGTGGGTTTAAAAATTCTACCAACAGCTGACGGAAATTTTCTTTTGCTTGGTTCGACGGAAAGTTTGGGGAGCGGATTAAGAGATATTCATTTGATTAAAATCGACAGCGATGGAAATCAAATTTGGGAAAAGACTTACGGCGGGGCTTTGGACGATAAACCTGCGGGCATTATTGAAACAAGTAGTTCTGAATTTTGTATTGTCGGAACAGAAGAAAGTTTTGGATCCGGCGGACGTGATCTTTACTTAGTATGGGTCGACCAGAGCGGAACATTGATTCAGGAAGCCTCTTTTGGGGGAAGTGGCAGCGATGGAGGCACCGAACTTATTGAAACTGAAACAGGGGATTTAATGGTTTTTGGTTATACTGATAATTATGGTGCGGTAAATCGAGATTTTTATTTGATGAAGCTGAATTCAAACGGTGATTCATTGTGGGCGGGGCTTTACGGTGGTAGCGGTTATGAAGAGAGTCATGACCTCTTAAGATCAGCAAATGGAGACCTTCTCTTAGTCGGTCACTCCGCCAGCACGGATCCCTTACATAATATGTATTGTGTTAAGGTGGATGCAAACGGAAATCAAATTTGGGAAAAGAATTTCGGTGGCCCTGATCATGATGGGGCGCATGCTGCCATGATAAACAGCGACGGTAATTATGTAATTGTGGGTCGAAGTGTCAGTTTCGGAATAAATAACGGACGAAAAATTTATTTGACAAGTTGTAGCCCTGAGGGCACAACTATTTCTGAAATTGCGATCGGTTCTTCAGGAGATGATTGGGCGCAAGATATCCTTGAGAACGAATCTTTTTACTTTATTGCCGGTCAGACTGATTCACCGGATTTGGGTGATGATGATTTCTACCTTGTTAAACTCGCAAAGTAAGTTCTATCAATAAGCCGCTGAGAACAAATTGTCAAAATTTGATCATGGCATGGGATTCGCTTCTATTGTTAAGAATCTTAGAATTCAAATAAATAAGGAACAATATTCTACGTTCTATATGATCAAAACGAATATTTTATACTTTTGAGCGTTTTACTAAAGCAAATGAATTTTATCATTTCAAATAACATTTATTATTACGCGACTTCAAATTGAAGCCGTAAGATGTTATTTTTTTAGAATATTAATTACGAATCGGCTTCCGCCTCAGGCGGAGCCGGTTTTTTTGTGGCTTCTACCGGCGAAGCCACCAAAAATTCTGCATATGGAACAGCATATGGATAAATACAGCGAGGAAGATCAGTTGGTATGGTCTACCCTTTTTAA
>CAZCAD010000253.1:0-5191 GCA_964496525.1 uncultured Flavobacteriales bacterium
ATAAAAAGGGTTGATTATTGCAGTCTTAGTTTTCGAACCAGACGTATATCTCCCAATATTAATTCAACCAGATAGAGGCCAGGGGCTTCATACAATTCGATTTCAACAGTCTTTCCGGCTTCAAGATCATTAGACGCGAATACTTGCTCACCAAGAATAATGGTAATGCTTAAGTTGATTTGACCATTCCAATTTGGAAGAGTAAGTGTGACCAAACCGCTACTGGGATTAGGATAAAGTTTAAAATCTTCGAGTAAAGTCTCTTCGATTCCACTTCCAAATCCTGTTGTATCTCCTATTACAACGCTCAAAGAACAAGAATCGACATTACCACAATCATCCGTTGCAAAGAGCCAGACATCTATTACACCGACAGCAATAACTGCTGCAGGAACCGGAGACTGAGTGATTGTAACAGGACTGCAATTATCCAGGGTCGCGGCAGTTGCCGTATAATCACCTAAGAATGCATTAATTTCGTTTGTAGAATTGCAAGTAGTATCACTTACAAGGCAGGCAATAAATGGTGGCTCAGTATCCTCGGTATTAATGATCTGAACATAGCTCTCACTATTACCACAAATATCTATTGCGGTCCAATTTCTCGTTATCGTCGATTCACCAATGCAAGAACCGACAACAACAACATCAGTATAACTATAGGTAATGTCAGTCACCGGGCAGGTAGTTGTAGCCAATCCTGTACCTAACAAAGCCGTATCGAGACTATGATCACATTCCACTGTGGTGTCAGAAGGAAAAGAAGCCATTGTTAAAAACGCTGTCTCGTAAATCTCCAAAGTAAAATCGCAATCCGCTGTATTGCCACAAGCATCTGTCGCTTCAATATTAATATTGTTAGGTCCCATTAACAGGTAGGTTGTAGGCAATGGTGTTTGGACAATGGTTAAGCTGGAATAATCGGTACAAGCATCAGCTATGCTGCTAATGGGTATATAGTCTAGAATATTCTGACCAATTCCGTCCGTTGACTGTAGCACTTGAGTGGACGGGCAAATGGTGACCGGCCCTGTTGTATCCGTAATGGTTATCGTTTGCACGAAGGACTCGCTTCCACCGCAGGCGTCAGTTACCAGCCAACTTCTCGTTATTACCGAATCGTTCTCGCAGGGTGCAACAGGAACTGAGACGTCCGTGAAGGTAATCGTTATGCCACCGGCTCCACAAGTTGTTATGGCTGAAGGTTGTCCGGTATTTAAAAAATGTGATGACTCACCACAATCAATGGTCGTATCGTTTGGAATAAAATCCCAGCTTAAAACCGACATGAAACTGATCGTTTGAGATCCCATGTAAATATTATCTCCTGCAGTAGTGCCACCATTATTCGATTCATTGAACGCATAATAAAAGGTGATATCGCCCTCGTCTGTCGGCGGTGCTATCCAACCAAATGTCCAGGATGTAATTCCCACAGACACCGAATGTCTAATGTATTCGTTAATACCCCCTACGGCGGTGCTTGAATTCAAGCCCGGAACAAAATCACCAACAAAGGAATCTGCCGAATTAAATGAAGTCATTTCGAATCCATTTTTTGGGCCTGCGAAAATTGAGATTGTAATCGAATAAGTATTTCCAACTTCATAAGTCGTGCCACCCGAAAAGCTGAAATTTACAATTCCGCTTGGATCGAGTACAGCACCGATGTGACAATCAGTACAATTGGATTCTCCCGGGGCTCCGGTTTTCGTTAAAGGCGGTAAGACAGAAGAGTAGGGCGATTCAACATGATATTTTGTCAGCTCTCCTTCGATTTTATCCATAAATGAATAACCGCAAACAATTACAGTTAGGACAGTGAGAATTGCAATAGTTGATTTCATTATTTAATTCGACTTTAGAATGATGTGGCCCGACGAAGGTTTTGTTTAATAACGTCTCTAATAATCAATGCGTTGGTTGATCAATTCAGTCGCTATAACTTGAATCTGCGATTGATACCAAATCCAAGTCGAAACTCGCCATTTAACCAATTAGCCGTTGTATTAGGAATGAATAAGTTCTCCGTAACTCCTCTTCCGTTTGAATAGCCAAAGGTAAAGGCGTGTCCACCTGTTAGGAGTTCAACTCCCACACTTAGCGGATTCTGATGAAAAACGAGATCACGATTCAGAACATGATGATATTCGACAATAATGCCCAGATTTTTTGTCATTCTGAAACGAACTCCACCTCCAAGAAAAACGAGTGTATTCTTATCTGCGAAGTTGACATAATTCCGATGATTTACTCCAAAATTGAGCTGAATACTTAAGCGATCATTGAATTTTCGAGCAATGTGGATCTGATTATTAAAGGTGAATCTATGTAGAAAAGTGGGATAAGATGCTACGGATGTGCTGTCAGTGCTAACCGGTTGGTAAGGCAAAATAATGGAGCCGGTATAAACCAAGCTGATCGGCAGACCGGTAGTTTTTTGTTTTAGAAATAGAAATTTAAGATACCCATCCATCACTTGTCTTGTTTGACCAATTCCCTTGCTTCGTCCAAGACCTACGTTTAGATTATCTAAAATACCGTATTCGAATGCAATCCGAACGTCTGCCAGATTATCCAGACCAAACCATTCATTGACATTTGGTGCGAGTTTACCATCCTCGTCGGTCGTTAGAACATCTCCAAACTTGTGGGCAACGATGAATTCCAATGTATTCTTTGGTAGCATTTCCACTGAATGATTCCAAAGCACCCGGGTATTTGAAAAGGTTTCATAAACGTATTCTGAATCCGTTTCTTTTACTTTTTCGACTTCTTTCTCCTTTTCTTTCGTTTTTTCTTCTTCTTGAGCATTAACAGGATTGACAATAATTGCCATGAGTATTATTACAATTAGCGGTTTTTTCATTCTTCTGCTTTAAGCGTTATGTAATACATGAGATCAAGCAACTGTTCATCGCTCATTTTTTCAAGTGGATATTGAGGCATATATTGTCGTCGACCGTTAAAAGCATACGTTCCCGATCTACAGATATATACAAGTGCATTGTGTTTGGCATTAAATTTTGAATGTAAAAATTTGAAATCCAATTTATTTTGGCCGAAATCCATATTGGTAATATTCCTTTCTGTGGCGTGACAATGAAGACATCCATTATCATAAATGTATTTTCCGGTGGTTGAATCAGCTTGATAACCTTCTATTTTGGGAATCTCATTTCCGCCAAATGTCGCCGGGTTTGCTTCGCTATACTTTGTCTTTAAGATGCGAATCGCCTTTTTATTGTCTATGGAAACCGATTGTTGGAGAGCAGTTTGTTCATCTTTCGTGAAATGAAGATCCTCAATTTTATACTCCAACGATTTCATATAGTGCAAAATCGATCTAATCTCCCACTTCTTTAACTTGCGACCCTGTGAACATTGAACAGCACAAAGCTGAATGGCGTTTTCAATTGTATCGCGACAAGGTCTGACCAGATCGCCGTATTTTTTTGCATAATCACCGTTGTACCAATGGAGCTTATTATACATCCCATAAAAAGTTGATGCCGGAAGAAAAGGAAGATCTTTTTCTAAACTGTAATTCAATACAGCACTTGCGGATTCATCTGAAGGATCAGCAGATTCCATTTCTTGATTATGGCAATCGGTGCAAACAAAAAACTTTGAGATTCGTGCATTTGATTTATCTGAGATTCTACCATATCGCACCATGTCCTCACCCATTTTTGCCGAATCGGCGTCGGCAGAAGAAATGTAATGTAATGGTTTTTCATCTCCCAGTTGAATGAGTGCATCTTCAATTGACATTTCTAAAAAAGCAGAAAACCTGTCTGTTTGAACTTCATCAAGATATGGACTGATCTCTCCCTTTCTTTGTGGAATAAATGCGAGTAGTCCAATTAGTGCTACCATTGTTGTTATAAAACCGAGAGATCGAATTACCATTCTAATTTTTCTTCAAATACTTATGCAATCTACAAAATCAAATCTAAGTTCAATCCTTTCGGTTTGAAGTAATTTATTTCATTTTGCCTTGCAAAAAAAGAATAATTTAGGCGGTTCATGGGTGAGCTGCTTACAACGCCAATCGAATATCTCAAGAGCATCGGTCCTCGACGTGGTGATGTCCTAAGGAAAGAAGCCGGAATATTCAATTACGGAGACTTGATCGATTATTTTCCTTTTCGGTATGTCGATCGATCTTCTTATCAGCAAATCAAAGATATACCCCAGCTTGAAGGGGCAGTTCAGCTAAAGGGTAAAATTGTCGGAATAAAAGAGGTAGGAAAATCACGGGCAAAGCGTCTGGAGGTTCGATTTGAGGATGAAAGCGGACAGATCGATCTTATCTGGTTTAAGGGGGCAAAATGGATTAAACCAAAGCTGGAAATTGGAGGAGAACTTAAAGTTTATGGCCGGGCTAAGAAGTATGGGGCACGGTTTAGTTTGGCCCACCCTGAAATCGAATTTTTAGTAGCTGGTGAGCCGGAAGAACTTGGCTTACAAGCCGTCTATCACAGCGGTGAAAAATTACAGCGTCTTGGATTTGACAGTCGCGGAATCGAACGTATAATCAAGAAACTATTGCCCTTAGTCAAAGGTCAGATCAAAGAAATAATTCCTGACTGGATTATCGCGGAAAATAGATTGATGGGGAGAGAATCAGCTTATATGGCGATTCATCGACCGGAAAGTTTTGATGAAGCCACAAAGGCGCAAATTCGAATAAAGTTCGAAGAACTCTTTTTCCTGCAATTGGAGTTATTGCTACGAAAGCAAATTACTCAGAAAAAGATTAAAGGACATGTACTTACAACTGTAGGCGAGCACTTTAATAACTTTTATGAAAATTATTTACCCTTTGAGTTAACCACGGCTCAAAAGAGAGTGATTCGTGAAATCCGAACCGATATGGGATCCGGTATCCACATGAATAGATTGTTGCAGGGAGATGTTGGCAGTGGTAAGACATTGGTCGCCTTATTCAGCATGTTGATCGCCATTGACAATGGATATCAGACCTGTCTTATGGCACCGACGGAAATTTTGGCGAATCAGCATTTCGCGACTCTGTCAAGATTTCTGGAGAAAATGGATTTGAAAATTGCCCTGCTCACAGGATCTACAAAGACAGCAGTGCGAAAGGAATTGCATCAAGCACTTCTCAAAGGCGACATTCAGATCTTAGCAGGGACACATGCTCTTCTTGAAGATGTTGTTCAAT
>CAZCAD010000253.1:5215-5566 GCA_964496525.1 uncultured Flavobacteriales bacterium
ATCGACGAACAGCATCGGTTTGGCGTAGCACAGCGGTCAAAACTTTGGAAAAAAAATTCCTTACCGCCTCACATTCTGGTTATGACCGCCACTCCGATTCCAAGAACTTTGGCTTTGACATTTTATGGAGATTTGGATGTATCGGTCATTGACGAGCTTCCCCCCGGACGAAAAGATGTACAAACCTCTCATCGGTTTGAATCTTCGCGCTTAAGAGTATTTCAGTTCATTGAAGACGAAATAAAAAAGGGTCGACAGGTTTATATCGTGTATCCATTGATTCAGGAATCCGAAACGCTGGATTATCAAAACCTGATGGATGGTCACGAGGCGATTAGTCGTCGATTTCCT
>CAZCAD010000254.1:0-5564 GCA_964496525.1 uncultured Flavobacteriales bacterium
AAAGGCTCTTCTTCTGGGCGATCCGTCATCGGATAATTACAACTATTACCTGGATGACGATTATGATGTATTGGAGTATGATATTCTGGAAAGGTATAAGCTTTACAATGGGATGGATGGAAATTCACCGACTTCAGAGCAAGCAACAGCAATGAATGATGATGGATATCCCACACAAGCAACAACAATTCCGGAGATTGAGGATTTAAATCAAGACAATAATCTCAGTGAAACCGAAAGCTATTTCCAGTATTCGGTGAGTCTTCGTCCGGCTGATATGGTTGTAGGACAGAATTATATTACCAATGAGCAGGTCATTGCAGTAAACGACGATGGTAAAACCGAGACTTGGTATCAATTCAAAATTCCTATTGAAACACCGGATAGAGTGGTTAACGGGATAGCAGATTTTAGATCAATTCGATTCATGAGAATGTTCATGAAAGGCTTTAATCATCCCGTCGTCCTTCGTTTTGCAAGGTTAGAGTTAATTCGGGGAGAATGGCGAAAATACCTTGATAATCTTAACGAACCCGGAGAATTCATTCCGGATGATCCAAACTCAACTGAGTTTAACCTCGCAGCGGTAAACCTTGAAGAAAATGAACAAAAAGACCCTGTTGGGTATATGATTCCTCCAGGAATCGTGCGAGAACAGGATAATGGATCGATCAATCTACGTCAGTTGAATGAACAGTCACTATCAATGGAAATTTGTGGCTTGAGAGACGGTGAAGCAAGAGCAAGTTATAAGAATGTAGTATTTGATGTTCTGTCATACAAGAAATTAAAAATGTTTATCCATGGCGAAACACGGGGTCCGATCGAATCAAATTTACAGGATGACCAACTAACGGTCTTTATTCGTTTAGGAACCGATTTTGTGGAAAATTACTATGAGTATGAAGTTCCTCTCAAATTAACAACGGCTTCTCCGGGCAATGAATATGAGATTTGGCCGGTGGAAAATGACATGGAGATTATTTTCGACTCCTTGTTAAGCATGAAAATCGAACGAAATAATAATGGGTCTTTAACTACCACCGAATACGTAAAAGTTATTGTTGGAGATGACGGTATTTCGAGAAGGATAAAAGTAAAAGGGAATCCAAATCTTCAGGGGATGAGAGTGATCATGATTGGTGTTCGCAACCCGGGCAAGGATAGCAACCACCCATGGATGGCCGCTGAAGATGGACTTGATAAATGTGTAGAGGTATGGGTAAATGAGCTGCGTTTGACAGACTTTGATCAAAAGGGAGGATGGGCTTCTACCGCCAGAGTTACGATGCAATTAGCTGATTTTGCCAACATCAACCTGGCAGGCAATTATTCAACACCCGGATGGGGATCGATTGAGAAAAAAGTGAGTGAGCGACAAAGAAATACACAGAGATCTTTTGACATGTCATCCAATGTTGAGCTGGGACAATTCTTTGGTCGAAAACTAAACATTCAGGTTCCGTTTTACTTCGGTTATTCAGCTGCAGTGATTGACCCGCAATTTGACCAATTGGCCCCTGATGTAAGACTGAAGGATTATGATTTCGCGACCAGGCAGGAACGGGCAAAGTTATCCAGAGACGTTACAATTAGAAAGTCCTACAATTTTACCAACGTGCGACGAGAACGACCGACAGGAAAAGCGGTGCTGCCATGGGATATTGAAAACTGGGCAGCGACTTATTCCTATAATGAGTTATACCGACGCGATATTAATACCGATCATGATGTGACGAAAACGTACAGGGGCGGTTTGAATTATAACTATGCCGGAAAACCATTGCTGGTCGAGCCATTCAAGCGCGTTCGGTTCCTGAAAAAATCAAAATGGTTTCGACTTATTAAGGATGTGAATTTTTACCTGGGACCAAAGGCAATGAGCTGGAGTAATGATTTGCAACGAATGTATAATGAACGGCAGAACAGAAATGCACTCGACACTAACTTTATCTTTCAACCGACTTATCTGAAGAATTTT
Organism: uncultured Flavobacteriales bacterium; assembly: GCA_964496525.1. Classification (GTDB taxonomy): domain Bacteria; phylum Bacteroidota; class Bacteroidia; order Flavobacteriales_D; family Crocinitomicaceae; genus JAKSBJ01. The sequence goes on from CAZCAD010000254.1 coordinate 1,982, forward strand.
ACCTGGCTTAGAAATTATGATTTCAAATATGATTTCACAAGGAGTCTGAAGTTCACCTTCTCAGCGATCAATAATTCCATAATCCTGGAGCCCGAGGGTATCATCGACCGAAAAGCGGACGAAGGGACAAACGGTTACGACAACTACCAAGACTTTAAGAATCAGGTATTCAGCGCTTTTAAACCATTTGACGGTGATACCATTAAGTTAGGTGGATATACGATGAACTATGCTCATAATTACAACATTACCTTCAAAGTTCCGCTGAATAAATTTCCATTGACTGACTGGCTATCGGCGAATGTTAAGATGAGAGGAAGTTATGATTGGCAGCGTGCGCCTTTAGCATTACCGGAATATGGTCACACTATTCAAAATTCAAGAAATTTTACGATTAATGGTCAGGGTAATTTCAAGAACCTTTATAATAAGGTGGGTTGGTTTAAACGAATCAATGGTGGACGCAGTGGCAGGGGCGGGCGAACTACCAAAGCAACTGCCGGAAGTGACAGTAAGAAAAAAAACGACAAGGACAAGGACAAAGACAAGGATAAAAAGAAAAAAAAGAAAAAAGAAATTCATCCGGTTATGAAAACCATCGGTCGCTTAATCATGACACTGCAAAATGCCTCATTTACATATACCGAAACTGACGGCATGCGTTTACCCGGAATGGCAACCGAGACCGATGCGTTTGGAATGCAGAACTTTGGAGCACCTGGCTTTGCATTTGTCAGCGGTGCTCAAAATTACGATATCTGGGGACGACCTTCAAATGCCTGGGGCGAAGATGCTTCGGGCAACCCGTATGAATTTGCCCCTTATGCGGCTAGCCGGAATTGGCTTGTGGCATTTCCTTCCTTGAATCTTGAACATACTGTTTCGCATACACAATCAATCAATGGGCGGATAACACTTGAGCCGTTTAAAGATTTGAGGATCAACCTAACCATGGACCGAAAATTTACAAATAACCAAAACAGTTTCTATCGATATAACGACACCTTAATTGGCCCGACAGAAGGAGACTGGGAGTATCAGAACAGAGTCAACAGCGGTTCGATAAGCTTTACTACAATTACCTGGAAAACGGCATTTACCAGGTTGGATTCAACCTATGTGTCTGATGTCTTCAACCAAATGAGAGGTTATCGTACAGATGTGTCAGCCCAGTTAGGTCAGGCAGCGGGAACCAGTTTAGAAGGGAGCGGCTACTATACAGGATTTGGCGACAACCAGCAAGATGTATTAATTGGATCGTTTATGGCAGCCTATACCGGTCAGGGAACAGGCAAATTCTTTGATTTGTTCAAGGCAATCCCATTGCCTAACTGGGACATTCGATACGATGGGTTATCCAAATTCAAATTCATGAAGAAATATGTAAGAAACTTTACGATTTCACATGCATATCGATCAAATGTTACTGTGGGCAATTTCCAGACAAACCTTGCCGCTTTTGACATCGACGGAAATCAGCAACTCGACGCATCCAACAACTACATTCCGGAACGCCAGATAAATAATGTGACGATTTCTGAACAATTCGCACCTTTTTTTGGAATTAATGCGACATGGATCGTTGGTAAGAATGGATTAATTACAAAATTTGAGTATAAACGTGATCGCTCGGTGGCTCTGAATATTTCTAACCTGCAAGTGATGGAGATGAGAGGTTCTGAATGGGTGATTGGATCAGGATATAAATTCTCAAAAGTTAAATTGCCATTCAAGTTTTTAGGTAAAACACCGGAGAGTGATTTGAATCTACGATTCGATCTGTCAATCCGTAATAACATTTCACTGGCTAGAAATATTATAGAAAACACAAATCAACCCAGCTCCGGTCAGAAAATGTATTCAGTAAAATTTCGTGCAGACTATAATATCGGACCGGCATTGAATATCGCTCTATACTTCGAGCGCGTGGCCAATACTCCCGTCTTGTCTAACGCTTTTCCGACGGCGAATACGAAAGCCGGAATTTCGCTGCGTTTTAACCTGGCACAATAATGGAAGCCGAGGTTCAGCTCAGAGATGCCACAGCCGATGACATGAAGGCCGTTCACAAATTGATTCATGAACTGGCTGTTTATGAGAAAGAGCCCGATGCTGTGATCAATACCGTTGAAGGACTCGTTGAAGATGGGTTCGGAGCAGAGAAATTATTCGATGCCATCGTTGCTGAGGCTGAGGATGAGATCGTGGGTTTTGCACTCTTTTATTCCAAATACTCGACCTGGTGCGGACCTTCCATGTATTTGGAAGATTTTATCGTCACGGAAGGAATGAGAGGTAAAGGCGTGGGAAAATTACTGTTCGATCGATTGATTGAAATCGCAAAAGAAAGAGGAGCAAAACGACTTGACTGGCAGGTTATCGATTGGAATGAGCCCGCTATTAATTTCTATAAAAAGTACGACGTTCAGCTCGAAGATCATTGGATTACCGGACAAATTTTTCTTAATCAATGAGCTCGATCCGATAAAAAATCAGCCACAGAACGTAAAGCCTGCTTTTTAGAATCTTCAACTTCAATACTGTTCAAATTCTCCAAAGCCAATTGATGATATCCTATCATCTTATCATTCGCCTTATCGCGAATTTCCAAGTCGTCATAAATGGCCATAACGCCTTTCACCTTTTCTTTCGGATCACTAATTTGAAGTAAACGTTTTAATTCGGTTGTTTGTTCGTCATTCGCCTCTTCAAAAGCTTTGAGTAATAGATAGGTCTTTTTATTAGCAATAACATCTCCACCAACTTGCTTACCGAATGATTCATCCTCGGCATATACATCCAGTATATCATCTTGCAGTTGGAAGGCCATTCCCAGGTTTACTCCAAACTCCTTGATTTGATTACAAGCCTCATCATTTGCCTGAGCAACAATCCCACCCATCTTTAAACTGCACCCCAAAAGAACGGCAGTTTTTAAGCGAATCATCTCCAAATACTCGGTAATTGAAACGCTTGACCTATTTTCAAAATCCATGTCCGTTTGTTGTCCGTTGCAAACGTCAACGGCTGTTTTATTAAACACTTCGAGAAGTCTGTTCAAGGTTTCTCCTTCGTATGTAGAGAGCTGATGATACGCCTGAACAAGCATCACATCACCACTCAAAATAGCAATGTTAGCATTCCATTTTTCATGAACAGTTTCTTGCCCTCTTCGTAAAGGGGCTTCATCCATTATGTCATCATGAATCAATGAAAAATTATGAAAGATTTCCACGGCAAGTGCTGCCTGTCCTGCATTCTCGATGCTCTCATCGAAAAGTTCATATCCCATTAAACATAGCGTCGGTCGAAGTCGTTTACCACCCAAACTAAGGATGTATCGAATGGGGTCATAGAGATTCGCCGGTCCTGTCGGGACATCAAGGTCTTCCAAAAGATTTTGAACCATTTCCTGATAGTGATCGACTTTAGGACTCATTGCCTTGCTGTTTTGAATCTTCCAGTTTGTATTTCTCCAGCGTCTGCTCTATCTCAAGATGTTCCAGATCAATATCTTCTTCTTCATCATAAAGATGGATTAGTGGTTCTGCCAATGCTTTATTGGATATTTTTTTGTCCATCC
>CAZCAD010000255.1:0-5531 GCA_964496525.1 uncultured Flavobacteriales bacterium
TGGTTCGCTTATTCCGATTCCTACTTTACCGGTATTATTGGAATTAATTATGGTATTAAATCCGTAAATAGCCTTACTGTTTATATAAAGATCTGCGTTTTCGGCACAGATTGAATTAATTCCTTCGCTGGAAGTACCTTCAATACAAAGTGTTTCGTTTATTCTAAAGCCCTGCCCGGCCTTAACAAATTCTATAATCTGGATTTCAGTTCCGAATAAAGTTCCGGTTGAAAAGATATTGCCTTCAACCGTTAATGGATAAAAAGGCTCTGTAGTGCCAATCCCAATATTATAAGTCGTTGTTAAATTTGTGCGCTTAGGTTCCAGCCGGTCATGTCGGAGAGAGATGAAAACGAACCACTCCCGGTTAGCACATCAGAAGATGAGCCGGTAAAATTGAGCCTTGATGCGATTCCAAGGTCGTCGAGTAGAAATAGTCCTGTGCCGACACCGTTGAGTGCGTTAAACTTGTAGGATCCTGAGGGTGAAATGCTAAACCATTCCTGGTTATTCGCTCTAAAATACAAGGTAGCATCATTGGTACTTCCTAAAAAGTGTGCCGAGTTAATATTATTGTTACCTGTGATTTTCCAGTTATTACCTTGACTAAAGCTTGTGTGAGTAGAGAAAAAACAAAGAATTAGCAAACTTGTGATTTGCGTCATTAAGCGAACATAGTTTTTCATGAGATTTAAATTTGGTTAGGGACTCCAAAATTTTGGAAAATGGAGCTTATTAAGTTAGCAATTAAATTGTTTTTTCTCAGATTATTTGGCCTTAAAAAATTCCATATCAAATATTTATACTCAATTTCCTGGGAAATGGTGTGTTTATACCTGGAAATCCTCTGAGGTGTTGAATAGTGTCTGACTGGAATTTTTCCTTGAGAACAAAGAGAGAGTAATTTTAACCAATTAATTAAAGTAAACAGCAAACTAATCGACAATCGCCACTGGATAAATAGTTCGACTTACAGGGACTTTAACCAGATAATTATCGCGTAATTTGAGTTTAAGACTGTTTGCGACCGATAAAACATAAGATGTTAGAAATTGCAAGACTTCGAGAGGACAAGGATCAGGTAATTGATCTTTTGAAAATCAGAAATATTGATGCCGCGGACCAGGTAGATGCCATTCTTGAATCGGACGGCAAATGGAGAGAGGCCAGAACCCGGCTTCAGGAAGTGGAGGCCGAATCCAATAAGATCGCCAAAGAAATCGGTCAGTTGTTTTCGCAGGGTAAAAAAAAGGAGGCCGAAAGTGCGAAAGAAAAGACCGCCGAGCTTAAAGAGAAGGAGAAATCGCTGAAGGGGGAGGTAAATCAATTAGCCGACGAGCTGCAAAATTTATTAGTTGATTTGCCGAATGTACCGGACCCAACCGTTCCCAAAGGAAATTCAGAAGAAGATAATGAGCTTATTCATGAACAGGGTGTCATTCCGGATTTGGAAGATGCCGCAATGTCTCACTGGGATCTTGCCGAAAAATATGGATTGATTGATTTTGAAATGGGCGTTAAGGTAACCGGAGCCGGATTTCCATTTTACAAAGGAAAAGGTGCTCGATTACAACGCTCTTTGATTAATTTCTTTTTGGATCAAGCGAGAGATGCCGGTTATGAGGAAATCATTCCACCACTTTTGGTAAACGAAGTCTCCGGATATGGCACAGGACAACTGCCTGACAAAGAGGGACAAATGTATCACGTCCAAAACGAGGACTTTTATTTAATTCCAACCGCCGAAGTGCCACTAACCAATATGTATCGAGATGTAATTTTGGACGAAGGCGAATTACCGATTAAAGTCACTGGATACACTCCCTGTTTTAGAAGAGAAGCAGGTTCTTATGGAAAAGACGTTCGAGGTTTGAATCGGTTGCATCAGTTTGATAAAGTGGAGATTGTGAGGATTGAACAGCCCCAAAACTCATATACCGTTTTGGACGAAATGGTCGAATATGTCCAGGGATTGCTCGAGCAAGTCGAATTGCCGTATCGGACATTAAGATTGTGTGGTGGAGATCTTGGTTTTACAGCCGCACTGACTTATGATTTGGAAGTTTATTCGGCTGCACAGAAGAGATGGCTGGAGGTTAGCTCAATTTCAAATTTCGAGACATTTCAGGCAAATCGACTTAAATTGAGATTTAAAACCTCGGATAATACAAAGGTCTTGGCTCATACATTGAACGGAAGTGCTCTTGCCTTGCCACGAATCATGGCTGCTCTCCTTGAAAATAATCAAACAGCCGATGGAATAAAAATTCCGAAAGTTTTGATACCATACACCGGTTTTGACGTTATATAAATAAGGACTTATGAAGTTATTTAAACTAATTGGCCTTTTATCGGTTCTAATAGTTGGCACATCATGCGATCCTGCCAAAGAGTTTAAAACCGAAATTACGGAAATCGATTCTTGCATCACGGCCATAGAAGAGATGGAAAGCAGACTGGAAGGCATAAATTTTGATAGCCTAATGATCATGGTCAATCATGTAAAACAGAACGAAGGTCAGCTTCAGTTGTACTATAGACCGGATACACTTAACGAAGAGCTGGGAAGTTTGATGAATGAATGTAAGGGAATCCGCAAACAGATGTCAAATTCGGGAGGAAAGCAGCTTCTTTATACAGATGAAATGAATGCGGTAAAACACCAATTATGGATCTGAAAGAAGATATTATAAATGGGATTTACACCAGGGAACAGACAGAAAAGTATCTGGCAAAAGAAAAAAATGATTTAGATATACTGGCCTTGACCTTTAATGAATTTTACGATATACAGGAAAAGCAGTCTAAAATTTATTACTACGCTGTCCCTAAGGTTGATCAGTACATTGAACAAATAAAAGCAGAACTTGATACATTACCTCAGTAAAATATCGCTCCTTTTGGTCCTTTTAACAGGCTTGCCTCAGGTAGTTTCTGCCCAAAGTGATAATGATGTCAAATTGGCCAATCATTATTACCAAAAGGGCGAGTTTGACAAAGCCGAGGTCTATTACAAGAAGCTCATCAACAGAAGCAGTTCTCAAACTTTTTTTGATCGTTATTTTCTTTGCCTGTATTATCAGGAGAAGTTCAATGAAGCAGAGAAAATTCTGGATAAACGAATCAAACGAGATCCCTATTTCATTGAGCATAAGTTCAAACTTGCTTCGGTTTATGAGGTAACGGAGCGGCAAGAAGATGCTGATAAAATTTACGATAAACTCATTAATGATGTAGTGGGCGTTCAATCCAGGATAGACGAATTAGGAAAGAAATTTAAGCTTCTGGGCAAGTATGACTATGCCATGCAAACCTATACGAAAGGAAAAAAGTTGTTAAGAAAAGGCTATGGATTTCAACTTGAGTTGGCCGAAATCTATTCGCTTCTAAACGAGCCGGCTAAAATGATGCAGGAATATTTGAATCTGCTTGAGTACAGTCCGGTCTATCTCAAGACGGTTCAAAATTATTTATCTCGAGCAATTGATTTTGAAGAAGACGCGGACAGAGTTAAGTTATTGAAAAATGAAATTTTAATTCGTGTTCAGAAATCTCCCGACAAAGAATTTTATACGGAGATGTTCATCTGGTTCTACCTTCATAAGAAAGAGTTCAGGGGTGCCGTTATCCAGGCAAAAGCATTGGACAAAAGAAAACGTCAAAAAGGAAAACGAGTCTTTGAAGTCGGCAACGTTTGTATGACAAACGAGGCATATACCGCTGCTAAAAGTGCGTTTCAGTATGTTGTTGATTTAGGAGAGACAACGCCTTACTACCATCGGGCTGTGGAAAATAAATTAAGAATTCAATTCGTTGAAGTAACGGAAAAAAATTCCTATTCCTTATCTGAACTTAATGCAGTTGCTTTTGAATTTGAGCAAACACTTAACAAGCTGGGAAAGAGTAGATATACGCTTGGCATACTCGAACAGCTTTCAAGAATCTACGCTTTTTATATGAATCAGCCCGAAAGTGCAGAGAAGCTGATAAAAGAGTCAATGGACTTGCCGATCAACAAGAGGGAATTGGCAGAATTAAAAATTCTTTTAGGAGATGTTTATATTGTCTCGGATAAAATATGGGACGCTTCTTTGCTTTATATGCAAGTTGAGAAAGACTTTAGTGAGGATATTATTGGTCACGAAGCAAAATTCAAAAATGCCAAAGTTTTCTATTACGATGGTGAGTTTGAATACGCTAAGGCCCAGTTGGATGTGTTAAAAGCGTCAACCTCAAAACTAATTGCGAATGATGCCATGCAGTTGTCACTTTTATTACAAGATAATTTGGGAATTGATACGACAATGGCCCCGGTTCAAATGTATGCCAATGCCGATTTACTCTTACAACAAAATCGTTTTGAGGAGGCATTAATGATGTTGGATAGTATAGGAGATAAGTATCCTTTTCATTCATTGACAGATGAGGTTCTTTTCAAAAGAGGCCAAATCTATGAGGAACGTCAGCAATGGGATAAAGCCTTAGAGGTTTACGGAATCGTTGTTGAGTCTTATGCACATGACATTCTGGCGGATGATGCGGCTTATAAAATGGCGAAGATTTATGAGCATCGCGTAGAAGATAAAGCAAAAGCAGCGGAGTACTACAAGAAGATTCTCTTCGACTTCCCAAGCAGTTTGTACAATGCTGAATCCAGGAAACGCTTCAGAGAGATAAAAGCGACCTTTTTATGATAATTTATAATGTCACGGTCAGTATCGACGATGATGTTCACGATGATTGGCTTCAATGGATGAAGGAAGTGCATATTCCTGAGGTCATGCGCACCAATCTTTTTGTTGAATCAAAAATCTCAAAAATATTGGCTGATGAAGAAGGAAGTTTGGCCTATTCTATCATGTACTTATGTAACGATATGGAAACGCTGGAAAAATATCAGGAGCATCACGCACCGGCGCTTCAAAAAGATCATACTGATCGTTACAAGGGCAAATTCGCCGCTTTTCGTACGCTCTTAGAAGTGAAAGAAACTTTCTAATGTCCGTGCGAGCCAAAAAATACCTGGGGCAACATTTTTTAAATGATGAGAGCGTTTGTCGGCGAATAGCTGAAGCAATTCCATCAAAGGCCGGTTTTCAAAAAATTCTTGAAGTTGGACCGGGCATGGGGGCATTGACGAAGTTCTTATTAAAGCGGAATGAATTCGATACCGAGGTGATTGAAATTGACCGAGAATCTGTCAAATATCTTGAGAAAAATATGCCCGAGCTGGCAGGTAAAATACATTCAGCCGATTTTCTCTCAATTGATCTTCAAGAGTTGATGGGTAAGGGCAAGTTTGCAGTAGCCGGTAATTTCCCCTATAATATTTCTACAGAAATTATATTTAAAATTCTCGAAAATCGGGATCAGGTTCCTTTTTTAATTGGAATGTTCCAAAAAGAAGTAGCAGAGCGACTTGCCGAAGGTCCCGGATCCAGAAAATATGGCATAACATCGGTATTAATTCAAGCATTTTATGAGGTAGAGTACCTGTTTACGGTAGATGAACACTTGTTTACACCGCCACC
>CAZCAD010000256.1:0-5523 GCA_964496525.1 uncultured Flavobacteriales bacterium
TCAGGTTTTCCAATTGACGAGGTAAATGATAATATCGATGGTCATGAGGTTAAAATAGCGGAGCTTGAAGCACTTATAGATGGTGGCGATACGGATGCACTTCTCACAACCATAAGTTCGTCGTCCAGCGGAATTTCTAAAAATGCCCTTTTGGCTGCATCTCCGTATCTTTCAGACGAAGTTCTTTTAGCGTACATTGCTTCAGATCCGCCCAATGGACATCTTCAGCAGGTATTGCTGGCTAATTCGCCACTCTCGGAGGAAGTTTATGCGGCCGTTTTGGCGCTGGGACTTCCCGGTGGTATCATAAGTCTTGTAAATGCCGTGCAAGATGGAAGTTTGTCTCCCATGCAGGAATTGCTCAACGAAATAATTTACAACGATGAGCGTCGTGAGTGGTGGATAGATGAAGCCATTCGTTATTACCAACACGACACGATTTCGCTCAATCCTATAGACAGTATCATCGCCATACTTATTGAAGAGGAAAGACCGATCAGGAGAGAACAATTATGTGATGCCCTTATCATTCAAGGCGATTTAGCAAATGCTACGGTTATTCGGGATGATATTGTCATTTCATCAGGAGGTGAGACCAACTTCACCCGTGTAGCGGATATTAATATTGCCACTCGTTTCAGCGATGACCCCCTGGCAGAAATTGCAGCTGACTCGGCAACTGTCGAAGATTTGATCGATATTTCATTGGATGAGGGTGACCCTCGTTTATGTACCAGGGGAGATGCTCTCTTGTACCTGGTTACCTACGCTTCGACAATTTTCCATCCGGTGCTACCTGTTTTCGAAGACGGTGTTCCGAAAAGTCAAATTCAGACAGATAATGAACAATGAAAGGTGGAGTCAGGTGTGCTGATTTATCCAAATCCGGCTACCAATAACATCATTATTGAACTGACGGGGTATGAGGATGCGGAGAATGTTCAGATTGAGATTTTCAACCTAAGTGGCCAAAAAATCACGGGGGTTCCGTTGAAAACTGCACAGTCGTTTCTAAAAATTGATGTTTCTGAAATTCCTAAAGGAGTTTATGTGGTTCATGTTCGGGCTGATGAAATCGGTACCACTGTGAGTAAAATAATTGTTCATTAGAGATTATCATTACTGGATTTGGATAAAGGTGAAAATTACTATTTTTTCCATCCACATCGTTATAATCTCTATTGTCTTGCGAGTGTAATAGATTATCTTAATAAGACCTCCAAACCTATCTTTTCATTCTAAGAAGGCTTCTTATATTTGACACCGTGAGGCGTCAATTCTTACTTTTTCTATTTTTTCTCTTTCCGATCCCATCGATCGCATCGGAAAGTGACCATCTAAGAGTCAGCCTACTCACCTGCTCTACCGGACCGGATCTTCATGCGGCTTTTGGACATACTGCCATACGTATCATTGATTCAAAAGAAGATCGTGATTTGGTATTTGATTATGGAATCTTCGACTTTAACACGCCCTTTTTTCTTTGGAAATTCCTTAGTGGAGATCTCCAATATCGTTTATCCGCCAAAAGCTACTCCACCTTCGAGAATACCTATAAAAGAGAGGGCCGGGGAATAACCGAACGCATTATAAACTTAACCGCAAAAGACAAGCTATCACTTTATGATGTATTGAAAGAGAATCATAAAATTGAAAACCGTTATTATGACTATGAGTTCTTTAACCAAAATTGTGCAACTAAGGTTAGAGACAAACTCATCGAAGCGAACCAACAGTTTATTGATCCTCCCGAAATCGATATTACCTATAGAAAAGGACTTCATTCATGTCTGGAAGACAAACCATGGCTGCAACTTGGAATCGATATCATTCTTGGAACTTCAGTCGATCGGCCACTCTCTCATCGAGAGGCCATGTTTTTTCCCAGCCTTCTTGAAGAGCACATCGCTGCATATCCATCAGCTTTGAATCCTAATCTTGGAATACTTGATGATGATTCAATCGTCCTGCTTGAACAAGAGCAACAAGAAGCTTTGCCAACATTCCTAACACCCATGATGGTCCTGCTGGCCTTACTCATCGGTTTGCAACTCCTGACAATCAAGCGGCGACGTCTTGGATATAGAATAGGCCTGGGACTAATGTTTGTTTTTGGGCTGGTTGGTGTTCTGTTGTTACTCATGTGGCTTGGATCCAGACATGAAGCTTTGGGCAACAACTGGAATATTATATGGGCGAATCCCATTTATCTAATTCTACCATTTTTAAAGAGGGGTCGTTTTTTCAGTGTGCTGGTTGTGGGTCTCTTGGTGATAAACTTTGTTTTCCTGCCATTGATGCTGATTGGTCTTTTACCGCAAGAAATAAATACAAATGTGGCAGCTTTTGTTGGATTTTCGATTGGAACCTTAATAACTGTGCGAATGGATCACCGGCGTTCCTCCTCGTCCGCTTAAACGTCCGTTCCTCTAAATCATTATTCCGCTTATAAAAGACTGGAGATCAATTCAAAGCTTTCTTGCTAATCTTGTTGAAACTAAGAAAAAGATGAAATGATGAAAAAAGTACTATTTATTATCGGGGCCTTGCTTCTTGCCGGTGCATGCTTTGCACAAAGAGGAGTTACTATTCCACAAACAGCCAGTCCTTTAGCCAAGGTTGAGCAGTCTGTTGGGCTGTCAACGATCACCGTTGAATACAGTCGGCCGTCCGTTATTAACAGAAGAGGCGAAGATCGAACCGGAAAAATTTGGGGAGAACTTGTTCCCTGGGAATTATCTGAAGGCACTGATACTTTCGGATCGGGAGAAGACTATCCATGGAGAACCGGTGCCAACAAGAACACCATTATTACACTGTCTCATGATGCGATGATTGATGAGAAAGCAATAAGCGCGGGTTCGTACGGTTTCCATATTATTCCGCATGAAGACAGTACGGCCACCTTGATTTTCTCATCGAATTCGTCTTCCTGGGGAAGTTACTTCTATCAGAAATCAGAAGATGTTTTGCGAGTCGATGTGAAGGTAGTGGCGATTGAATCTACGAAACGACTGACCTTTGATTTTGTTGATTTAAGTGAGAGCTCGGCTACTGTTTGTCTGGATTGGGAGAACCTAAGATTTCCATTTACAGTAAGCTTTGAATCAGCCGAAATTATTTATTCGAACATCAGTAATCAAATGAGAGATCAAACCGGCTTTGGCTGGGAACCTGCTTTTCAGGCAGCTCGATTCTGTATCCAAAGAGAAATTCACCTGGATCAAGCCGAAAAATGGTTGAATCAATCACTCGCGTCTGAAGAGAACTTCGATAACGTCTATGCGAAGTCTCAGCTTTTAGCCACTTTAGATAAACCGGAAGAGGCTCAGAAATTAAAAGATCAGGCGCTGGCATTACCAACGGCATCTGCAAATGACTATTATACCGTTGGAGGATCAATTTTGGGAGATTACAGAGAGAGTGAGGACGATACCGAGAAGAAAAAATTAGCCGCCGAGGCAGTCACTTTCTTTTTAATGGCGAACAAAAAGTTCGATGAAGAATTGATGCTGACTTATGGTCTGGCCCAATCTTATTCAGCTTCGGGCGATTATAAGAAAGCGATCGCGCAGGCTAAAAAAACAAAAGAATTGACGGAGAACGAAAGAACGAAGACTTTTCTGGATGGTTTAATTACTAAACTGGAAGCCGGAGAAGATATAAATTGAGTTTTATGTAGCGGGGCAAGTTATTCGAGAGAAATTTAACACTTCAGCGACAGTTATCCCTTTGTCGTTGAAAGAGGCAGATGGTGTCTACTCTATTAAGGTGAATTCACAGACGATTACGGCCACTAAGGGACTGATTCTTCGCTAAGAGCGGTCATTAGTTTTTGGATTAATTCGTCAAGTTCAGCCTTCTTTTCAGGGTTAAGAATTTCCTCATTTTCGCGATCAAAGTTGTCATTAAAATTTGGCAAACTGAAGATGCCAACTATCTCTGCACCGGCGTATGGCAAAACTTTTTCAATTACCGCAGCAGCCTGTGCTCCACCTCCACCTCCCTGAGATGTACTTAAAATAATTGTCGGTCCGCTAAAAGGTTTTTCACCGGTTCGACTGATCCAGTCCAAAATATTTTTGAAGAAGGCGGGCATTAAACTGTTATGTTCGGGTGTGGCTACAATGTACGCATCGGCTGTAGACAGTTTTTCAAGGAGATGGCTAATCGTTTGAGGAATGCCTTTTTCTTTCTCCAAATCCATTCCATAAACCGGAGCGTCATACTCTCTTATGTCAATTACCTCAATCAGTTGGTTCATCTTGGCAGTAGCTCTGATGAGACTTTGATTGATTGATGCAGAGCTGTTGCTTCCTGAAAATGCGATTATCTTATTCATGATTGAAATGTCGTTCCTCTACAAATATACCACAAAAATTGGTAATACATGTTTAAACATGTATTTTATCGTTTAGAGCGGTCTAATATTCACTTCGTTAAACCATCCATCGATTCGAGAGTCCAACCATCAATCACAGTAGACCGGATAGTCCTGAGAAAGAATGATGCACGATGGTTCGCTAATTTCTATATATCCAAATCCGTTTCAGAATCAATTGAATGTCGATTTCTCAGCTATCCGGTTTTCCTGACCAATTCTATGTATTGCTTGCATAATCGCCAAATCCTTTTTATACTTGATACCCTAGAAAACTTGCATGAGGTACAGAATCAGACGCTTCTTCTTAATCGTAAATATTCAGACTCTGGTTATCTCAACTCTTGCGGTAGTCTCGACTTATTTTTGTAAGAAATATGACTTTGAGGCTGACTTCCCTTTAACGTTGGTCGCGATGTCAGTTGTCTTTCCTATCGTGTTTTCAATTGGAGGCGCGTACAAACGACGCGAGGCTGCATTAAGAGAATATGCCGCGATTAAAGGATATCTTCGCGCAATATTTCTGGTTTCTCGTGATTGGTTGCCAAGTCCAAAATCTGAGAATGTAAGCAAAATGAGAAATCTCATTCATGATTTTATGGATAACTTCAGAGCGATGTTCACATCACCAATCGGAGAATTGGTCGAAAATGAAGGAAAGATCTATAAAAACTTCTCAGAATTTTCTCTTTACATAAAGCATGAATTGAGGGATGAAGGATTGTCAAGTGGTGAGTGTTCAAGAACAAATCAGTATTTACAAAAAATGATGGTGAGCTTTGAGAGTATAAAGCACATTTATCAATATCGAACTCCACGCACACTCAGAGCATTCTCAAATTTGTTTATCAAGATACTTCCGGTAATCTACGGTCCTTATTTTGCCTATTTGGCTACCGAGAAGATGCCGGAAATTTCTCAAGGTTATGGGTTAGAATATGTGGTTCCGGTCCTACTCACAATGATCTTAGTAAGTTTGGATAATATTCAGGAACATCTGGAGAATCCCTTTGATCAGATTGGGGAAGATGATATCACAATAAGTGTTGAGAAGTTCGTCGAGCGACTTTAGCCGGGTCACATTAATTTTATGGGGACTTAGGGATTTAAGAACAAGGAACATCGATTTATGATTTTTGAAG
>CAZCAD010000257.1:0-5491 GCA_964496525.1 uncultured Flavobacteriales bacterium
TCTTTTCATAGATCTTATTGAAGTCAGCATTTAAGGCAATTACATTTACATCTTCGGTTTGAGATTCCCGACTTACTGATTGATACCGCCGACTGATTCTGTCCTCATCGATTTTCTGATACGAAAGTTGGATTGTGCCATTATCCATCAATTTAGATTTAGATTTGGTTTTGAAATCAATTTTTGCAGCGGCTAACAATCGTTGTTGTGGGCCATAAAACCACTCGGCCCACCTTAGTTCACCGCCTGAATATTCTCTCAGCTTATCGTAACGATTGATCTCACTTGATATGGAATATTGGAAATTCAGACTCATCTTAAGACCTTTTCTCGGACGGTAAACAAATTTCTCAATGATGTCCAATTGAGAATATCCTTTAGTTAGCTGTACAGTTGGATCTTCATTGAGTAATATAGAATCCTGAGTTCCGAATTGAGTTACATAATCAGAATGCCGACCCCAGTTTGAATATCCATGATATCGCGATTCACCCATCTTCGTATCTCCAAATTTTGAGACTGTAAAACCACTTAGCATTCCCCAATTTTTTTGTCCAAACAGGATGTCAAAGTGTCCCGAAAGTCCATTGCCGTTGCTGTTGTAACGAACATATCCTCCACCTTCGTAATAGCTCGTGTCTTTGCAAAACACCTCCGGCTCTTTGGTGTGAAAATGGATTACTCCTCCAAGCGCATCGCTACCGTAAAGAGATGAGCTCGGACCAAAAATGATCTGCGTATGATCCAAAACGGCAGGATCAACCGTAATCGAACTTTGGAGATGACCTGAGCGATAAATGGCGTTGTTCATTCGTACTCCGTCAATCACCAATAGAAGCTTATTCGCCTCAAAACCCCGAATGATCGGACTACCCCCACCGCCCTGCGATTTTTGAACCAGAACACTTCCTGTCTGCTGTAGCATATCTGCACTTGAGGCCGGATTTTGAAGTTTGACAATCTCCTGACCAATCGTCACAATTTGGGCGCTCTCATCCTCCTCAACTAAAAAATAACGTCGCGGGTGGTCAATGTAAGCAGTGGGAAGGATGTACGCTTTTTCCTTTAATTCATAGACACCTTTTTTTTGGAGCTCGGCCTTCGGAATGGTTCTGAATCCAAAACTTTTATGATCAATATTGATCACTTCATCGTCTTTGAAAAACACCAAATCAATTTGACCCTTTCGATCTGAATAAACTCCTTCCTTGAAATTTTCTGAAAAGACAAAGATTCCGGAAATCGGTTTCTTCGTATTCTTATTGACGAAAGTTACTTTTTGAGCGTAAACCGTCGAAGAAGCCAAAAAGCTAATCGTGAAAAGTACTTTCCAGTACGGCAAGACTCTGCACATCTTTGAAATTTTCAAAGATAACTTTGTAGTAACTAAGAAGATCATAAACTAATTGCCTTCTGGCTTCAAGCTTAATTTTAGGTTCGTTTAGGTTATCAAATTTCGTGCCTGAAACGGCCAAAAGTAATGCAGATTTCTCTTCACTTAGATAAAAAGGATGATTTGGTAAGTTTGGGACGAATGAACCCTCCTGCAAATCAAAGTATTTGGGCGTTTTGGACACAATTGGGTAAAAGCCGAGATAGCGCGTTAATTCGTATAAAAATTTGATTGGAAAATTGGCATTTGAGGGACTCTCGTCTAAAATCTGAAGAATACTCTTTAAAAAGACGTAGAGTTAAGTTGAATCTTCGCGTTCTCTCAGGGTTTTCAGAAGAACTTCATTCATAAAAAATACAATACTTGATTTGTACGGGTCGAATGGGATATTGTGGTAAATGACTGAAGATTCAATCGCCGTAATTTTTCCCAAATCGCTGTCTCCTCGTTGATAATATTCGAACGACAGAATCGCCATCGGGCTAATTAAATTCCCGTGTTTGTTTTTGCGTTTTGCGCCCTGAAAAATAAAGCTCTGAATTCCGTTTGAAGGAGTTAGGAATTTGACGATGATGCTGGTTTCGGAATAATCGATTTTTTGCAATACAATTCCTTCCAGCGTTTTCTTACTCATTTCTGAGATTTAATTGATAAAGAGAATCTTGGCGACCTTCCTGCCCTTTCCATCTGAGACTCCGGACCAAACTAAATAGACACCACTCTGGACACGATTGCCTTGTAATGTTTTTCCATTCCAGATGACTGTTCCACCATTAGAAATCGTTTTATAGACCAAATTACCTGATACATCGGTAATCTTTACATCAGATTGATATCCCAGTCCTTGAATGGTAACAGGGCCGTTGAAGCCCGGTTCAACGGGGTTTGGATAGACTATGACATCCGAAAATTGAGCGTCACCGATTGTTCCGTCAGATCTGAAAGAAACCAATCCCTTGGCAGTTGCAAAATAAACTTCTCCTGAAGCGTGATCAATTCGAATATCAAGAATATTATTTGATATCAGAGGAGAATTTTCTGCACTAAATCGGTACACTTCAGTTAGGCCGTCCGGTGACAAACAAAATACACCTGAGCTGCTCGTTCCAATCCACTTCCTATTTCCTCCATCAACAGCTAAGGCCGAAATGAAAGATTGTCCAAGAAGTTTTTCAACTTCGCCGTTTACTTCGAGAAGAATGGCGCTGGCATCATAATCTCCAAATCCGCCGTCAAATACATCCGCCGTCGAATACAAAACAACCAGGCCTTCCTCAGTTCCAATCCAAATTTCTCCATCAATATCCTGAGCCATGGATTTTACAAGTGAGGAGGGTAAATTTCCCGATCCTTCGGAAGTTGTTAAGCTTCGTAATCGATCATCACTGGGATCACCCAGAGTACCGGCATCGTCAAACGCAATCAATCCTGCATTGGTCATTGCCATCCATTTCACACCGTCCCTGTCAATCATTAAACGATAAGGAATTTTATCCTTTGCAGCTGATCCCAATGAAAAGGAATATTGTGCTCCAGATGGTGTAATGCATTTCAATGGCTCAATACCTTTATTGACAATCCACAAATTACCATCGTCATCATACTTCATATCAGTAATAACCATATCTCCATCGGCTGCTTCGATAACGGAATTAGCCTCCGTGTACACTTCTGTAATCGTCTGACCATTCTTTACGACTTTCAAACCACCTTTTGAGAAGCCGGAAAAAGCCATTTCATTCAAGTCATTCGGATTTATCGCTACAGAAACAAAGTCCCAATCTTCATCATATTCAATGCTATCCTGAGTCTCGTGATTGAAGTTCGTCCAGACTTCATTTTCAAACACATAAATACCATTTCTGAAATAGTTGTTAAGCAGATTATGCGTTAATCCTCCGCCGGCCACCAGTACCTTGCCGTATTGAATATCTATTCGGTAGCTTCCATCTGTCCAGGGCGAATTTGAAAATTGCGATTGGCCGTTAAACGTGCCCTTTATAGCCACTCGCATCAACCCTCCGTTTTGATCGGCTATCCAATAGAAATCACCATCCTTAACGCATGCCACAGGACTTGGAACACCAATGTTCGGATAAGTGTAAATCAATCCCGTTTGGATCATATCCGTATCTAAAAAATTCACTGAGGAGTATAGTGAGATAAGGAGCTGATCCGGGTAGGATTTCATCGAAACGAGTGATACCGGATTTCCCGAATAATTCGATAACACCCCATCTTCGATTATGTAAATACTGTCCGAATTAAAGAGAGGTGACTCGTAGGCGAATATCAACTTATCTCCAAATGACTCCATATGTGGTATATCTGCATTGATCAAGGCTGGGGGCAAAGTCGTTTTCTTTGCCCATTGATTCTTATCATTCAAAAATGGCTTGTCTTTTTGCGCAAAATATATCCCATCTTCCGTTCCACAAAACAGCGTGTCCTGATGAACAACGACATCCAGAATTGATGGATTTGAATAGGGATAATACGTGTCCTTAATTTCCTTTTTCAGATTGTCAAAAACCACTAATCCGATACTGGTCGCTACGTAAATGATATCACCGTCGAAATAAAACGCATTGATTTTTTTATTGCCCGAAAGGTCTGCAATTTTTATCCAGGAAACATTCGTTATGGTATTACCTTCGATGATATCCAGATTTCCATTATCGTAGCCGATCATTACTACCGATCCATCGCTATCAATTGTAGAAATGCCCAAATCACTAAGACCATTTGTCACAGTCAGCATGTTCACAGAATTATCTTCCAAATCATAATGAACAATTCCGTTTGAACAGGCGTAATAAACATCCGAAGAGGTTTCCGCTATTCCTTTGGCATTAAAGGCAGAAAAGTGAATACGCCAGTCAGTCATTCCTATCTGGCCAAAACCTGACGAGAGAAAGAAAAGGACGATGATAAATATTCGATGATTCATTTTTAATGTGGTAAGCGGCGACTTCAAAAGAAGTTCCGCCAAAAATACACACAATAAACTTCTTTCTTTCAGAATTATTGCGCGCTCAATACAAAGGCTGATTAAATAACCTCTTAGGCAGCAGGAAGTTCCATGAAATATTTATCTAAACCTTTGGCTAAGCCATTCTTAACCACCGTTTTGGTTTTGAAGCCTAGCTTTTGATAGAATCCCTGGGCATGTTGAGAAGTTTCAATAAAGCATTTCAGATCAGGAAATACCGATCGAATTTGCTTTAACCTAAAAATGGTTAGTTCAGTGCCAACACCCTGATCCTGATAAGAAGGATCAACCATGCTCCACGATAAACCGGCCATATTATAGCGGTAATCAATATAAATGCCTCCACAAGCAATTATTCGATGTCCTTCTTGAACAACGAAGTAGGGATATTCTCCGTGATTAAACAACCAGTGTTCGAATAAAGCCAACTCTTCTCTTACGAATGAAGAGCCGAGGTTTTTTTGAAAAATCTGAATGCAAGCGTTCTGATCCGAAGGTCTATATTCGCGAATTGTCATTGTCTGTTAATTTGTAGTTCGTAAGTAAGTGTATGTCTATAGATGTTCTGTATGTGTCCTTACTATAAGAAACGCAGATTTTGAGAAAATGGTTTGTACGATAACAATATATATCCGGAGCTTTTTATTTTATAAAAGGCATTATTCCCAATTGTGATAAAAGACTTGACTATTTCTTCCACAACTGTATGTCCGAAAGATTTTTCATTCTATTCAAAAATAGTACTAATTCTAAGCTTTCTTTTTTAATTTAATTCAACTTATTAACCGAAGACTGTTTTAATCGCCTCTTCTATTTTTCCGAATAGAATGATTTCTATATCAAAGTCTTTTTGGTTGATCCCCTTGTTATATTTTGACATGACGATTTGTTCGAATCCCATTTTCTGAGCTTCCATGATTCGTTGATCACTGCGATTTACAGCCCTCAATTCACCAGATAAACTTACTTCGGCCGCCAAACAAACCTTGGAATTAATTGCGATGTTTGCATTGCTTGACATGATCGCGCAGACCACTCCCAAATCAATGGCCGGATCGTTGACTTTGATTCCTCCGGCTATGTTTAGAAATACATCTTTGGCTCCC
>CAZCAD010000258.1:0-5471 GCA_964496525.1 uncultured Flavobacteriales bacterium
GGAGGCTCCCGGACCACTGGTGTTTGGGAAGAAGATTAAGTTTCCGCTACAGGCATCAATCGTTCCAATTCCGGCATTCTGAGGTGGAGGGCAAACCAAAACATTGAATTGGAAGTCACGAGTGATTCTCCCAATCAAAACACCATCTCTAAACTCATCAACCATTACGCCAAGCACATACTGTCCCGTTGCAGGTGGAATTCCGTTAATCTGCCCCGTTGCGCTTATCGTTAATCCTGGCAAAGCACCGGGGGCAACATCAAGCGGATCGGTTGGAAAGTATCCGGCGAGGAAATTTACCGTACTACTTTCCCAGTTGTCAGGTGGAGTGTCGGCATCATAGGTAATACCCGGAGCGTTTACTCCATCAAATGGAGTATAGAATGAATAAACCAGATCATCACCATCCGCATCTGTTGCGGAAAAATCCAAATCGAGATCAACTCCCTGACAGACAAATACCGGTGGGAAATTTGAAATGACCGGTGATGAGTTAGTTAGCCAAATATTATTTTCCGGGACAAAAGCATAAAAAGTTTCTCGCGCTGATAGCGGCGAACTGATATTTACAATTGAGCCATTACGACAACATATCCTGAAATAAAGATGGTAGCCACCGGTTCCGGGTGGCATTGAAACCACTTTCGAGAAGATGGCCTCTTCAACGCATATACCCGGATCAAAGGCGCAGGTATCAATCGGCGGATTTAGTGTATCCCGACCTTGAATCGGAAGATTAAAGGTAGTACCGAAAGACGGGGCACTTCCGTCAGATTCCCGCACTTCCACATTCACGGAAGTTGGGAAGTCGAAACTTGCGGGGTCACAGTCCCGATACATTTTAAGGGTTAAGAGGTAGGAAGCCCCACCCAAATGCTGATAAATGATCTCGCCACCAATTACGTGTGTGGCATAGGAAGACCCAGTACTTAGCAAAAGTAGAAACAGTAGTAGTTTTTTCATTACGAACTCTTTTATAGGGAGTTTAGGCTAGCGAAATTATTGATATTATTGTTGTAAAACAAGCTTTTCAGGCAATTATATCGGCCTACTATTAACAACAATAAAAATGGTCACTACCCAGATTAATCTGAACGACCATTCTACAAAAAATAATAACGGCATACCTTAAACCATTTAAACAGACGAAAATTCACATCAAAAGGATGCCTTAAAATATTTAAAATATTAACTATCAAAAAAATTATTTTTTAATCCTGTCAAATTTCCGTACTTTAGTCGATTGAAATGAAAATATTTTTAGGATGGTAAAAGCACTTACTTTGGCAGCCGTATTAATCTCCTGCTCTTCGATGTTTGCACAAATTAACCTGCAATGGGAAGTTCGGCTGGACAACGCTACTGGAAATTTTATTGATCAAGCTTCAGATTTAGAATTAGACGCAGTCGGAAATTCCTATGTCACGGGCAGCTCATATAATGGGACTTCTTATGACATCATGACGGTGAAATATGACCCGGCTGGAACGGAATTATGGCGAACTGCATTTGATGGTCCGGGATCCGGATTAGACGAAGGTTACGCCTTAGCCTTGGACAGCAATGATGATATTTTCGTAACAGGTCATGTCTTTATCGCCGGCTCTGATTGGGATCTTGTTGTGATCAAACTTGACGGGATAACCGGTGTAATATTATGGTCAGACATAGTAACTGGGACTTCAAATTTTGACGGAGGTCGAGATATTGCAGTTGATGGTGCAGATCGCGTTTTGGTTTGCGGCAATTCATCAACATCGTCGACAGATATTCAGTTTATTACACTGCAATATCCGAATGCCGGGGCTGCACCGACGTGGACACAATTTACTGGTGGCACCCTAAATGATGAGGCAAAAAAATTGGTCCTTGACGGAACTGACAATGTTTATGTAACCGGTCACTCGGAATTTTCAAGTGCTACAACTTATTTTGACTTTAGAGTTGTAAAATATAATTCCGCCGGAGTGACACAATGGAACGTTACCGAAGATTCCGGATCTGATAATTTGGATACGCCACACGCAATTACGTTGGATGCATCGGGGGATGTGATAGTTGGTGGTCAAGGATTTACAACGGTTGTTGAGGAGGAGGATTACCTTCTAATGAAATTTGACGGTGGAACAGGTGCATGGCAGTGGACGCAGCTATACGCTGGAGACGCCGAAGCTTTGGATAAGATTACGGCGGTTGATACTGACGCCTCTGACAACATTTATATCACGGGTCAAAGCAAATCAGCAGCCAGCTCTGAGGATTTTTATACGATAAAATATAATAGCGCTGGCGTCGAGCAGTGGAATCATCGATATACTTCTCCAAGTTTGGAGTTTGATTCCGGATCCGATATTCAACTGGCGGCATCCGGATTATTTTCTTATGTAACAGGATATAGCTATGCGCCCGGAACGAATAATGATTACACCACTCTTAAATATGACAATACTACCGGAAATTTAGAATGGTCGATAAAATTTGACGGTCCGGCATCCCTAAGTGATCAGGCGCTTAAAATGCAAGTCGATGCTTCTGAAAATATTTATGTGACAGGCAAAAGTCACGGAGGTGCGGCGTTCAATTTGGATTACAGTACTATAAAGTATTGTCAGTTAACCACGGTTGCGTCGAATGATACTTCCATATGTTTAGGGCAGTCAGTGTTACTTACTGCAAGTGGAGGAATTAATATCACATGGGCTGTATTAAGTGGTGATTTTGGAAGTTTATCATGTACAGTTTGTGCCAGCACCACTGCCAGTCCAACGGTGACCTCTGTTTATACAGTGAGCAGTGAAAGTGCTTCGGGGTGTATTGACTACGATACAGTGACTGTTACCATTAATCCAATTCCAACACCAACTATATACAACGATACTCCGCTTGATTTTTGTGTTGGAGATTCGGTTCAGCTTTATACCGATACCTATTCGTCTTACGTATGGGCACCAGGTGGATCGACGGATAGTTTTCAAGTTTGTTTTTCACCGGCGATTTATACTGTTACGATAATAGATGCAAACGGATGTACCAATTCTGCCAGCGCCACGGTAACAAATTTCCCCTTGCCACCGGTTGATGCCGGTCCGGATGATGATTTGTGTATTGGAGACACTTACGCGATGAGCGCTACAGGAGCTATTGACTATTTGTGGGATGTAGATCCAACTCTGTCAGTTCTTAACATTCCAAATCCTGACGCAACACCGATTGTGAGTACAGAATATTATGTGACCGGCACAGATGCCTTGGGATGTTCAAATAAGGATACGATCTTCTTAACAGTTAATCCTTTGCCACCTGTAAGTGCAGGTCCTGATGGTACCGTCTGCTTGACTGATTCGGTTCAATTATTGGCTTCAGGCGCTCTAACTTATTCTTGGCTTCCGGATCCTACCTTATCAGATCTTGCAATTGCTGACCCCTGGGCCACACCAACTACTTTGACGGAGTATTTTGTTACCGGCACCGATGCGAATGGATGTATGGCAACTGATTCTGTAGTAGTCTCAACAATTAACCTTCCGAACATTATGATTCTGGGTGATGTCGATACTTCAGTATGTTTGGGAGAATCTGTTCAGTTGATCGCTACCGGAGGATTAAGTGGATTATACGTTTGGAATGCCGATCCGACGCTTTCGTCTGAAACTATTCCGAATCCATTTGCTACGCCGACGGCAACGACAGTTTATACCGTCACGGGTACAGACATCAACGGTTGTTCAAATACTGACGATATTACGGTAACTGTGTTGGCCTTGCCACCTGTAAATGCCGGTCCGGATGATTCATTCTGTGTTGGCGATTCGATACAGCTTGGTGCTTCAGGAGCACTGACTTATTTATGGAATTTTAGTGCGAGTTTGTCAGAAGTAAATATTGCTGATCCCTGGGCAACACCTTCCTCTGCGACCACCTATACAGTAACTGGTACGGATGCCAACGGATGTGAAAATCAGGATGATGTCACCATTACGATCGATCCACTTCCAACCGTCACGGCTTCAACTGCTGACCCGGATATTTGCCAGGGAGATTCAACACAATTAAACGCGACAGGTGCAAGTACTTATATATGGGATATTGATTTTACCCTTTCGGAATGGTTCATTGCCGATCCATGGGCAAGTCCAATGACTGATACCTGGTATTATGTTGAAGGAACAGATGTGAACGGATGTCAGGATGATGATTCTGTATTCATTACTGTTTATCCGTCGCCGGTACCTCCGGTTCTTACAAAAGACAGTGTATTTATCATGTCATCCTATGTGACAGGTAATCAATGGTGGTGGGAAGGCAGTCCCATAGTAGGAGAAACGAATGATAGTCTCAACTACTATGAATTCGGAGAAAATGGACATTATTGGGTTGTGTTTACAGATCCATTTGGTTGTACTGCCATGTCAGATACAATATTAAATAAGTGTATTGTCACGGATGTTGGAATTGATGAGGTGGAGGCGTTTGACGTTAGGATTTATCCGAATCCATTTAATAATCTCGTCTACATCGAAGTTGAAAGGGATTTAGATGAATTGGTGGTCATCGGAGTCAACGGTCAAGTTGTTCAACGGAGATTCGATATCAAGAAAGGTGTGAATACTGTTGACTTTGCGGAACTGCCTGCTGGAATGTATCTAATACAGATGGTTTCGGGTAACCAATTGGTAACAAAACGACTGATAAAACAATAAGCGAATAAAAAGAATTTTAATCCGGCCTCCGTATAATTAGGGGCCGGATTTTTATTTTAATTCAGTTTCAAACAGTTCCAGAATTCTTCGATACTCCTCGGTCCAGCTCGTCGTCTCTTTGAAGCCATGAGCTTCTATTGGAAATCCAATTAAATCCCAAGTCGTTTTGCCCATTTCTATAAATCGCTGACTTAGTCGCACTACGTCTTGATATTGAACATTGTTATCTTCAATTCCGTGAAGCATGATCAGTTCATCACTCAGGTTTTCAGCGAAGTATATCGGTGAGCTTTTTCGAAATGCGTCCGGATCTTCTTCAGGTGTATTTAGAATGTTAGATGTGTATTCATGATTATAATGTGCCCAGTCGGTTACAGACCGGAGAGCGGCTGCACACTTAAATTTACCCGCTTCAGTGAATAAAGCCATCAAGGCAATAAATCCACCGTAAGATCCACCATACATTCCAATACGATTCGAATCAATTCCCTCTGATTCGATTAAATATTTTCTTCCGTCCATTTGATCGCTTAAATCCATGCCGCCCATATGCCTATAGATGGCAGTTCTCCAATCTCGACCGTAACCTTTACTAGCACGATAATCTATATCTATAACCGTATAGCCCTTGTCACAGAGCATATTGTTGAACATATATTCCCGATAATATCCACTCCACCAATTATGGGCGTTCTGTAAATAACCGGCGCCATGAACGAATATGACCGCCGCACCGTTCTTTGCAGCCTCAGTTGGTCGGTAAATTCGAGC
>CAZCAD010000259.1:0-5452 GCA_964496525.1 uncultured Flavobacteriales bacterium
CTGACAAATGTGATGGCAATTCCCGATTTTCCTGCTCTTGCCGTTCTACCGATTCGATGCGTAAAATCTTCAAAATTGTCAGGGATATCAAAATTGATGACCTGCATTATTTCTGTAAAATCCAGGCCTCTGCTGACGATGTCTGTAGCGATCAAAGTCGTCGCCTTTCCCGATTCAAAATCCGCAATGGAGCGCAGGCGATAATTCTGTGACTTATTCGAATGAATCACTGCAAGTTGAGTGGATTCGGAATCTTCATCGCCTAAATACTCGTAGATTTGATCAGCCAGTTTCTTCCTTGAAACAAATATCAGCGATTTGCCGAGGTCATCGTTGTCCATTAGCTGACTCAGCAAATTTAGCTTTGTATGAAAATTCGGAAGCCGATACACCTGCAATTCAACATCGATGTCATTTTGAATGGAAGATTTAATCTCGATTCTTTCAGCCATAAGAAAAAACTTTCGAATGATGTCATCTACCTCCTTTGTCAAAGTTGCCGAAAACATTAGATTCTGTCTTCGGTGGGGAAGTATATCCAGCAGATTAGTCAGTTGCGGCAAGAAACCCAAATCGAGCATTATGTCCACCTCGTCAATAACCAACTGTTGGATTTTTTTAAGTCTTAAAACACCTGATAATGCAAGATCCAACAGGCGGCCTGGCGTTGCCACAATTATGTCCGAACCTTCATGGACATCTTGCTTTTGCGTATTAATATTGGTTCCACCGTATATGCCTTTTACGCGCACGCTCATAAAGGCCGTCAGTTTATCTATCTCCTCAGTCACCTGAACTACCAACTCTCGGGTAGGAACAAGAATCAGCACCCGCGGATGTTTTTGTTCGGAGTATTTTAGCTGACGAAGTATCGGAATTAAATAAGCATAAGTTTTACCTGTACCTGTTTGAGCGACGGCAACCAAATCTTTTCCGGATAGGATTGTAGAAAATGATGACGATTGAATTGGTGTCGGATCTTCCAAACCCAATTCATTCAGCGCATTTAAAAGCGGTTTACTAATATTTAAGTCTGAGAATTTCAAGACTCGCCCTTCGTTGCGGTTTCAATTATTTAACAAACTTCTCTGTTTTTTCAGAGCCATCTTCGAACTTGAATACGATTGTGTAGGAACCGTCCGCGTAATTCGAAATGTCAATTTGATGTGGCGATTCAATTATATCCGCCTTTTTTCCATCGGCATAATAAATCGTCGCTGTTTGTAGCATAGATCCGCTCTCATTTTTAATGATTATGAGGTCTTTCGACGGATTTGGATAAATCCTAAAAGTGCTACCCTCATCATTTTCATCAATAGAAGATTGATCGGGATATTCAATAATATAATAGAGTGTGTTGGTGGATGCCACGTCATTCCATTGACCGGCAAGACCAAGAGGCCAGTCGGTCAAAGCGAGTCCCAATCCATCTTGTCCCGACCCAAAATCGTCAGGTTCATCTCCCCAATTACTGTATAGACCTCCTACGGGCGTTCCGCCGGTTGCAGCAGAAGTTCCCTGCCAGAATTGATCTCCGCTTCCACTGTCAGTCCCATCCCAAATCCATTCTCCTTCAATGGGTTTATCTGTGCCGGCTATCCATGCGTAGGAGGCACCGCCACCATCCGGAGCGACGGTATTTGCCAAAATAATTCCTGCATCCATGTCCGCCGCACTAAAAATTGCATTTTGCTCTTCGACAGAATCTATTCTAGCCAAAAACCCTCCTCGTTCCACGGCACAAGCTGCCGCAAATCCCCAGTCCTGATTCTCTTTTACGATTTCGTAATTAATTCCTGCGTAGGTGAATGAATAAATGTTTGTTTCGTTTGCACATTGAGAGAAAACAGATGGCGCAATGCTCAAAATTGTTAAGCCCGAGAAGAGTATATTCAAAGTTTTCATATTGACAGTTGTTTATTGAGTACCATTCAAAAGTAATGTGAATCATTCTTTAATTACTATAATTGAAGAAATTATTTCAATGATGTCGAAATGGTTTATTGCCTTCTTTAATGTTCCATTTGGTTTTTCAAAAGCTTGGTCACGATCAGGGCTTGACCGTGAGACTGAGTCCAATTGGGATCAAACTCTTATGTTATTTTTCCTTTGTATGGGAGGATTTCTGGGTGCTAATTTGCTGGTCGATTTTTTAGGGGTTCCAGGTGATGAAATATTTTACGATTTTTCATCTTGGCTAATCATATTCTACTTTATTCAAATCTTAAGATTGATGATTCTGACTTCTTTACTGAAGAAAGCCGAGAAAGTGCAAGATACTCCCTTGCCTTTTAATCAACGATTGTCTCTTTTACTTATTTGCCTGGGAATTCCTACAGTTGGTGAAATCATCATTTCGAATTGGACTCATTCATTTTTCATGAATAATCTGGTAAGGGGAGCGTTTTTGGTTTGGAGTTATATTTTATTGTACTGGAGCTTCAAGCACTTTACGAATGTTCTGGACAAGAAGATAAAAGGGCCGGTTATTTTAGTGGGAGTTTTTGATTTTCTAATTCTTCCCCTGCTTACCTACGGCCTTTCCTGGCTCATGTTGGCTGTCGGTTTTTTCTAGTACTTTAATTAATAAACTGAAATATTCTTCGCACTCTTTACCTTTTGATTTAACAAGGCCATTTTAAGAACCTCATCCATTCGATGAACATAATGGAAAGTAAGTCCTTTAATGTATCGTTTTTCAATATCCAGAATATCCTTCTCATTTTTAGCCGATAGAATAATTTCTTTAATATTGGCTCGCTTTGCGGCAAGAATTTTTTCTTTTATTCCACCTACCGGAAGTACAGCTCCTCTCAATGTGATTTCACCTGTCATCGCTAAATACTTTTTGACTTTACGTTGTGTGAATGCGGAGGCCATTGAAGTCAACATCGTTATTCCTGCAGACGGACCATCTTTAGGAGTTGCTCCTTCGGGAATATGGACATGAATGTCCCATTTATCAAAGAGTTCGGTTTCTAATTTCAACGCATCGGCATGTACTTTTAAGAAGTTATGCGCTAATACTGCGGACTCTTTCATCACGTCGCCAAGATTTCCTGTCAAGGTTAGCTTACCCTTTCCTTTGGTTAGGGAGGTCTCAATGTACAAGATGTCTCCACCGATTTGCGTCCAGGCCAATCCTGTAACGACTCCGGCAAATTCATTTCCGATGTATTTGTCCTTTGAATGCGCCGGTCCGAGAATTTTTAGTAGCTGGTCAACAACGATCTTCGCCTCATATTTTTCCTTAACGGCAATTTGTTTAGCACGATTTCTAACCAATTTTGCTATTCGTTTTTCCAATCCACGCACACCTGACTCTGCTGTATAATCTGTAATTATTTTCTCGAGGACTTTATGGCCAATCGATATTTCTTTTTTCTTAATTCCATGTAATCCCAATTGCTTGGGAATCAAATGTCTGATCGCAATTTCCTTTTTCTCTTCGACGGTATAGCCATTTACTTCGATAATCTCCATTCGATCACGGAGGGGAGCCTGAATGCCGGCAAGGTTATTTGCAGTCGCAATGAACATAACATCCGAGAGGTCATAATCCAATTCAACAAAGTTGTCGTTAAAGGCATGATTTTGCTCCGGGTCAAGCACTTCTAACAATGCAGATGATGGATCACCTTGATGACCCCTTCCAATCTTGTCTATTTCGTCAAGTACAAAAACGGGGTTAGAAGTTCCGGCCTTTTTTATGTTCTGAAGAATTCGTCCCGGCATGGCACCAATGTATGTTCGGCGGTGTCCGCGAATTTCGGCTTCATCATGTAATCCGCCTAATGACATGCGGATATATTTTCTGTCCAGGGCTTCTGCAATTGATTTACCCAATGAAGTTTTACCTACGCCGGGAGGACCGTATAAACAAAGTATAGGTGACTTCATATCGCCTTTCAATTTTAATACGGCAAGGTGTTCTAAAATTCTGATTTTGACCTTTTCCAGACCAAAGTGATCTCGGTCTAATATTTTCTCGGCGCGTTTCAAGTCGAAATTATCCTTGGAAAGCTCATTCCATGGTAAATCCAAAATCAGATCGATGTAGTTTAGCTGAACTGAATATTCTGCGCCTTGCGGATTCATTCGTCCTAACTTTTGAATTTCCTTGTCAAATGCTTTCTGAATTTTTTTACCCCACTGTTTCGATTCGGCTCTTTTTCGAAACTCGGTAATCTCGTTATCGACAGGGTTATCACCCAGTTCATCCTGAATGGTTCGCATCTGCTGATTTAAAAAATACTCTCGCTGCTGTCGATCCATGTCCATCTTTACTTTGGACTGAATCTCATTTTTCATACTGAGCATTTTTATTTCCTCTGATAATTCTTCAATGACCAATTCAATTCTTTCGGCAACATCGTCGATCTCCAGAATTCGTTGCTTACTTCTTGCCTCACTCCCAAGGTTTGATGCAATAAAATTCACAAGGAATGTTGGACTTTCGATATTTTTTATCGCGAAACTTGCTTCAGATGGAATGTTCGGATTCTCTTGAATAATCTTCATCGCCATGTCATTCATAGAAGAAACCAGGGCTTGATTCTTATCATTGCGCATGTCTATACGAATATCCGTTAATCCATGAACCGATGCTTTGAAAAAAGGACTTTCGCTGAGATAATCAATTACTTCAAATCTTCGTTTACCCTGGATAATGATAGTTGTACTACCATCAGGCATTTTAAGGCGCTTAATAATTTGTGCTACTGTCCCGATGCGATTCAAATCGACCTCGCCAGGATCTTCAACAGCTATTTTAACCTGAGAAACCACGCCGATCGTTCGATCATTATTATAAGCATCTTCAATAAGCGCAACTGACTTATCCCTTCCCACTGTAATAGGGATAATAACCCCCGGAAACAATACATTGTTTCGGATAGGCAGGATGGAAAGAACATCAGGTACGTCCTCCTTATTTAGTTTATCCTCCTCTTCTTCCGAGATTAATGGAATAAACTCAGACTCTTGATCCATGATCTTAAATCTGAAAGCTTCATCATTAAACATTTCCGACATAAATTCAGTATTTCAGTCAGTTTGTCATTCAGAACTCCGTTTTTGCTCTTTTTGACAGAGTTTTAGTCGCTAAACGATCAAATTTCTTTCATTTAAATTAACACTCCTAATGGCTCAATCACTGTGCCATTCTTCCTTCTCTTTGTAGAGATGAGCGAGGATATCTTTATCCACCTCACTTAAGCTAACATCGCGTCTTTTCATCATATTCTCTGCGACTTCAAAAGCTTTTTCTAATATAAACCGTTGACCTCCGCTAAAGCCACCCCAGGAAAAGGACGGAATGAACTTGGGTGGGAATCCACTATCAAAGACGTTTGCACTGACGCCAATGGTAGTACCGGTATTTAACATTGTATTGATTCCGGTCTTCGAATGATCACCCATCAAAACACCACAGAAGGTGAGATTCGTCTGT